>NZ_JALJRM010000070.1:0-1688 GCF_024519685.1 Paenibacillus sp. Pae15
CTACGGCGGCATGAATAACATACATGTTATTTGAGCCATTGGTTTTCTAAATTTTTAAGATAATTTTGTGGATCGCGTTTAAACCGTTTGCGCATAACACTATCGCTCAACCGGTTATTCCATTTTTCTTTCTGTTTCTTGTAGCTTGTGTAGTCGACCATCCTTAAACGGGCGATTAGGTTTTCCTGTTTAAGTCCATCATCAACGAGCACAACCATCTCACCATTCCGTAAGATGTATTCGTTCCAGTTGCGTAGCCCGGTCATCCGACGGTGTCGTGTCTTCGTAGCTCGGAAGAAGCGTTCCAGATCGTTGTTCGTTCTTGGCACATGATAATGATCGTAGCAAGTGAAGAGTCCCTTCCAGAATCCCTTGCTGTAACTAAGGAGATTGTTAACCATTTCCAGATCATTCTCTTCGGTATAGGAAAGCCGAACCCAATCCAACAGCTTTGTCATTTCCCATTCAACTGTCTTGCTTGTCTTATCCATGCTGGGTTCAAGGATTTCTGCAATGTGACGGATTGGCTTCATCCAGCGAGCGACTTTCTCGTATTGTTGCTGAAGGGAATCGACTTTACTAAATATTCTGAAAACGTTTTGAAGTAGGGTGGCCCCCTTTTTTATCCAAGCATTTTTGAAGGGACGCTTGAATGGCTTGGGCCTGTTCATAGATACGCATACCGGGTAAATCTAATGGAGGATTTCCGTCTTCCAAGAGCAATGCACGTACGGCAGCAACGTAACCCTTCGCGATGCTTGCTTCTTGTGAATCCGACTGTTCGATTTTCCGCTCGACTTCACGAATGCCGCGCATGCTTTTCTTGAGCTCGGTCTTTAACTTTCGATCGACATCAACAACCGGTTTCGCGATGTCTTTTAAATAATGGTACTGGCAATATTGATAAGGCACATCGGGCAAAAGCGTCTCCATCGCTAGACGAATGGATTGCTGTCCATCACTAACAATACCGACGATCGGATAGCCTTGCTCGATGATCGGTTGGATGAGCGTTTGTAACTCGGCAGATGAACCACTTTTCATGTTTTTTGCTATTAAGACAGTACCGCTGAATACTTCACGAATTACATAAAGTGTCTCATTGCCTTTCTCTGGCTGGACGCCATCCATAGACAAGATAATACCGCCGTTTTGTTCTGTGACTTCAGCCAGCACTTTCTTCGTATGTTCAGTAAGACTAGCAGCAAGCAATGTTTGATACCGTTCATACAGATTTTGTGCGCTCCGTTCGGATGTCTGAACACCTCTCGCGTTCAATTCATCCGCAATCTCCTTGCGGGTCATATGCCGTTTGAAGCGAAGTTCACCAACTAGGCAAACAACGTCGAAGCCGTAAGGAGAATGCTTCATGCTTATTGCTTCTGCTTCCGCCGATTTGTAGTATACACCTGGCTTCGGGCAATCTGGATTTTCGCAATGGTAGGCCATGCTCCAAACGTGAACGACTTCTTTCAATGTGGCGATTTTCTTATTCCATGCTGTATGTGAACGACGTAATTTCTGTTGGCAGTGAGGACAATTCTTATGTTCAGGTCTAAAGTATATTCTCCGTTGTGGACGCAGACGGTTTTTGGAAAGCAATGCGGGTCAACTCCTTTGGAAATTTTGACCGTAATTACTTCGACAAACCGTTAGGAAGATCCTGTTAGTTATTCATGCCGCCGTAG
>NZ_JALJRM010000071.1:0-1415 GCF_024519685.1 Paenibacillus sp. Pae15
GGTAGTGTCAAGAAGTTTGTGTAACGTAGTAGATATATCCAGAAGTGGTTGCGTGAACGCATAGTGTTTGAATCTTCTGACACCTTGACGAACATAGCCCAAGCGTAGGCGGGGCACTGGTTTTTTATTCCACCGATGTTGCAGTCGTGGGATAACGCTCCTCGAACATCTGTACCAGCTTTTCCTTGACACCCGGCTGACCGAAACCAGTAGTGACGCGGTTAGCATAACGCTCGTTGTAGTCCATGATATCGAGGTAAATGATCTTCTCCACCGCGTCGATATTGGTTAAGCTGTTCATCGGCTTCAGTCGCTTACGAAATTCTTTGTTCATTCGCTCGATTGGATTTGATGTATAGATGGCATTTTTAATTTGCGGCGGGTACTTGTAAAACGTCAGCAGCGTATCCAATTGCTCCTCCCAGGATTGAATCTCTTTCGGATACTTCTTGCCCCACTTGTCCTTGAACGTGTCGAAGGCAGCTAGGGCAAGTTCATGATCGAGTGCATGGTAGACCGTTTTCAGATCATCCAGAAACTCCGTCTTATCCTGCACGCGAATCTTGGGGAACGTCGAGCGCACCTTGTGTACAATGCAGTGTTGGACGTCGGCTTTCGGGTACACCTCTCGAAACGCATCATCGAGTCCGGGCAGGCCGTCAAACACGCCGAGAAGGACTTCTTGGGCACCGCGCTTGTACAGGTCTTTGAGGACATCCCGCCAGCCGTTGGCGCTCTCCTGGCCGCCCACGTAAAATCCGAGAATCTGTCGGTGGCCATCCTCATCAATGCCCATGGCAAAATAGACGACCTCACCGCTGACACGGCTGCGTCGCAGCTTCACATACAGGCCATCTAAGTAGAGGACAGCATAGCGCTTCTGCAGCGGCCTGGATTGCCATTGCTGGATATCCTCCAGCACGGTCGCGGTAATGTTGCTGACGGTCGTGGGTGAATAGTGGCTGCCAAACATGCTCTCGATGAAGCGAGCGACGTCTCGCGTGCCCATGCCGGCTTTGTACATTTGGATCACCGCCTCTTCCAGCCAGCCATCTCGGCGTTGGTAAGGTTCGAATACATGCGTTTGAAACTCGCTGTTCCGATCCCGTGGTACACGGAGATCCTCGATCGTGCCGAACTTGGTCTGAAGAGAGCGCTGGTAGTATCCGTTCCGACTATTAGGCTTTTCTTGTTCATTCTCCATGAAGCTTTTGATTTCAGCTTTCATGATGGACTCCAGGTTCTCTTTAATAAACTGCGTGACAAGTTTTTCAAATAGATCTGCGAGCATATCTTGGTGTATAGTAGTCATGAGTAGGGTTCCTTTCTTGTGGTTTACGCACACTCCAAGATACCCTACTTTTTTTGCGCCTGCAGGTCACAAATTCTGGTTACACAAACTATTGTACATCATC
>NZ_JALJRM010000072.1:0-1394 GCF_024519685.1 Paenibacillus sp. Pae15
GGAGGACATAACTTAATCCTCAAAAAATCGTGTCTTGACAATGGGGAGCATTACAAATCTCCAGTCTTTTTTCGTGCCGCGGCGGAAAAAATGCAGGGAAAAGTAGGGATCTCCTCGAATATGTTTCTCAAGCATATTTCAGATAAAACTCAAGCGTGGCAAGGGTTTGAAGGACAGATAGGGATAAGGGATGCAGGGTAGCAGGGAAGGAAAACTCCTATTCCTGCTACCCTAATCCCTCACCCCTAATCCCTGCTCGTCACCCAATAATTTTTATCTCGTTTCGTTCACAATTGAACCAGATAATCCCATTTTATTAGCCCGTTATTTTGCTCCGATTGCCGTTTAATTTTTATCTCGATTTTGACTCGAAAATGCCTCTCATGCCTTGTGGGGCAAGGAGTTGCGGCGATTGGAAGAAAATGGTGGGGGAAGACGGGAATTTTTATTTTTCTTCAGGGGAGTTTAGACAAGGGGAAAATCGTGTCTACGACCCTAATTTACTTTTTCTTATAGGAACACTATAATAATTAAGGTGTTTGATAAAAACTTGAGGAGGATTATTAAAAATGTACCATATCAGACTTCGTATCCCGACTTTGAACCGGTAATTTCATACGTTCAAAGACTCTGTTTGTCCGTACAGAGTAAAAGGGATTAGTCTGCCCATTTTTGATAATCTTCATTTCAATAGAAAACTGTATTGTGAAGAAAGGCGGATCGTTCTGCCTTTCTTTATTTATGTGGATTGCTTTCCCTTGTACAGGGGAGGTTTATTTTGCGGCGGCTATTTTAGACCCAAAAAACTAAAAGTGCAAACATTTGAGTCAATTCGAGTCGACGTTTAGGTGCCCGCTATGCAAAAGCTCAATGAAAATTGTTGATTTTAAGAGCCTGATATGTTCCAAGCAGCATACGTTTGATATTACAAATATGGATATCTGAACTTGACGCCTCATCCTTCCAATAGTCATTACAAGAAGGAATTGTTTGAAGCCAGGCGCCACATCATTATGGAAAGCAACTTATACAATGCTGTACACAAAAAGATTACGAAAGTGATCGGGGAGCATTCTGGTGTTTCTTCTGATCCTTTACTGGTTGCAGATTTAGGCTGTGGGGACTACGAGAAGTATTCTTTGATAACAACGAAAAAAGGGCTTATTCAAATAAAGAAACGGTGTCGCTATTTACAAGACATTTCAAGCTGCAGAATGCATACCATGTATGTTATACAAAAAAACTTAATGCATTGAAGCTTGATAACTTGATTCAGATGACTCCTTGTAACCGTCAAGACCTTTTGAACAATTTTCGCTAATTAATTTTGAACACTAAGCGTTCTGAAAAATCGTCTGCCGATACTTCAAGCGATAGCTGTCTCCGTTCAGCTG
>NZ_JALJRM010000073.1:0-1251 GCF_024519685.1 Paenibacillus sp. Pae15
GGAGAGTGATAAATAAGTTATAATGAAGCTATGGAAAAACGGAACCGATATACCTCAGAGTTTAAGACAAAAGTTGTGCTGGAGGTCCTCCGGGAGGAGCAGACCGTCAACGAGATTGCTGCCAAGTACGAAGTAAGCCCGGTTATGGTTAGCCGATGGAAAGCTGAATTTCTTGAGCGTGCTTCTGTCGTCTTTGAGAAGAAGACAAGTGAAGTCGACAAACTGAAGAAAGAGTACGAGAGCAAGCAAGAGCATCTAGAGAAGCTGGTTGGCCAACTCACGGTAGAGGTCGACTGGCTGAAAAAAAAATCTGGCCTCAAATGAACCGCTCGAAGCTCGAAAAGCCATGGTGGAGCGTGATAACAATGAAATTACCATTAAGCGCCAGGCCGATCTGCTGAACGTGAACAGGACAAGCGTTTATCGCCCTAGTCAAGAGAAAAGTGAAAGCGAAGAGAATGTACAGATCATGCACCAGATCGATGAAATCTATATGAAACACCCTTACTTTGGTTATCGGCGGATGACCCGATTCCTTCGAGATCGAGGCTTTGAGGTGAATCGTAAGCGCGTACGGCGTCTCATGCAGCACATGGGGCTTGAAGCGATCTATCCGAAGCCGAACTTGAGCAAGCGATTCCACGCAAAATATGTTCGCCCCTACTTGCTTCGGGGCTTAACCATTAACCGGCCGAATCAGGTCTGGGGAATCGACATCACCTATCTCCGGATGGGGAAAGGCTTCATGTATCTGTTCAATATCATCGATTGGTATAGCCGCAAAGTGATCGACTACGAGCTATCCAGTACGCTTGAGAAAGGCTTTGTTTTGAGGTGTCTCAAGCGCGCATTTAGCCGCTGTAAGCCCGAGATCATGAACAGCGATCAGGGCTCCCACTTTACCAACGCTGAATACCTTTAGCTACTGGAGATAGAAGGCGTCAAGGTATCGATGGATGGTAAGGGGCGTGCGACGGATAACAGCCGTACAGAGCGATATTTCCGCTCGCTCAAATACGAATGCATCTTCTTGAATGAATACGAAGACCCTCGCGCGCTGCGCAAAGGGATAGTTCGCTATGTCCAATTCTATAACCAAGAACGCCCTCATCAATCTCTCAATGAAGCAAAGCCCGATCAATTTTACGCGCATTCTATTGAAAAAACCGCATCCTAATTTACTAGATTACGAGAATGGAGGACATAACTTAATCCTCAAAAAATCGTGTCTTGACAATGGGGAGCATTACA
>NZ_JALJRM010000074.1:0-1227 GCF_024519685.1 Paenibacillus sp. Pae15
GCTAACCCGCATGCCCAGCTTCGCAACAAGAAGAAGGATGGCATAATCTCTCTTTCCCCGAGGGCTTCCCCGATCAATCGCATCCAGCATACGTTTCACCTCGGTCGGCTCCCATGTAGAAGGAACGGCCGGATAACGGTATCGGGTTTGCTTCGGCACAGCGAGTGACAAATCCCTTTCGGTAAATCCATGTAGATAGAGAAACCTTAAGAATACTCTTAGCGTGGTCAGAATGGAAGCGATGCTTTTTTCATGTTTGGGGCAAATGCTGATCACATAATTTGAAATGATGTCCGGCGTAATATCGTCAACTTTAATAACGTTGCGAAGTTCCAGATAATCCACAAAAAAGAATAATCGCTGCAAGCGGCCACGCATGCCGCGCATGGAGTATTCATTGGTTTCGCATTCCTTTTCGTATGCGGTTAATATTTCTTCAAACTGAGGCGGTTTCACATAGCCCTTTCGCTTTACGATTCTTCGAATGACTATCCCATGGAGCTGGTAATCGCCTAATAGCCGGATGGAACGAATGGCTTGCTTGGCTTTTCGGGGAAACGGTTCAAGATAGTAATTCGTTGTACAACCATATTTCTCTCTCAAGTACTCCTGTCCGAGATCTTCCGAAAAATAACGTACATTCCGTTTTCGTGCAAATGCACATATCCGGCTGAATGAAGCTCGGATGCCGCATACGGTGTTGTATGCGTAATTCATTTGCTTGAGTGCTTCGATGACCTCCGCCGCGAGCGTCTCAATCGGTTTTTTTTGTTTCCATGGCTATCCCTCCAATGAACGTAATTCTATTATTCATTGTGAGGTGTTATGGAAAGAAATCAACGAACATTCACTGAAGATGTCGGGATGTCGACGATTTCTTTCCATAACCAAATTCTTTCGATAATTTCCGTTATGGAAAACTTACCATAACGGAAAGACCGACCTGGCCATCGGCTTGGGCATCGAAGCCTTAAAGAATGGCCGTAAAGTCAGCTTTGTGACGATGGATACACTGATTCATCTGCTGAAAACCCAACTGATTTCACGGTCATCTCAGTATAAGGTGAAACGCTTGTTACACAGTGATCTAGTGATCCTCGATGATTTAATGTTTATGGCCATGGACCGAAATGAAGCGAACATGTTCTTTCAGTTCATCAACAAGCTTTATGGTCAAACATCGATTATTTTAACTTCCAACAAAGGCCCCGAAGATTGGGGCGAACT
>NZ_JALJRM010000075.1:0-1191 GCF_024519685.1 Paenibacillus sp. Pae15
GAGGACATAACTTATTTTTTCCGAAATTGTGTCTTGACAACGGGGGGCATTACACACAGTCCTAATAAGTGAATATGTCCGACTCAAAATTCAGGTTTTCCTATCTAATCTATTAATTTCGTCAACAATCAGTCAACTCTACTATTTACTCGCCTCTGTTTCACACTTCCACCCCATCTGTACTACTCCCTAAACCCGCTCCTCCACTACAATCTCAACCCTCTGTACCATCCCTCACCAACAAAGCCACTGATTCTACATGACTTGACTACTGGTCACTGATAAACATGCCTAGATAATGGCGAGGGTATGGGAAGCCGATTTACTAATGGTTGTCTCATACCTGCTGATTTTTGTTGTTTGCTAAAGAGTGTAACCAATGGGAAATATATTTAGTATGATTGAGCCTGAGCGTTGGTTGCTTGAGTTGTTCCTAAAGTACATTGAAGGAGACATTGAAGGCTTTATGCTTGAAGGTTTAGTTTATCCTTCTTTACTAAATGAACCTCCTCAAGCAGTATAACGACTGTCTCTCTCAAACGTTCAAATCACATTATTAGTCATTGACATAAAAAGAGTACTCAGTACCTCGTAATCAAGAACGTATCGTCAGGGAGAGTTTAGGGGAGTTAGGTACGCCTAAACTCTCTCGAAATTAGTTTTCTGTAAATAAATCTCAGAGGATGAACTCGACAATAAGTTATTCATACGAACTATATTTTATGGTACAATTTACCTACGTCATTCTTTTAGGGGAGGTACTATATGTACCAACGAGTAGTTAATAATATCCTCTATACTATTTCAATAGTTTTCCTTCTCGGCTCGATATATGCATATATTTTTGTAAACGATGATTTTACCTTCTTATCATTGTTCGGCACAGACGGTCTTACATTCTTTGGATTATTAATAGCACTCATAACAATGGTGGCAATGAAAATTCCATTGATAAAAAGATTTATTGGTTGGATATTACTTAGGTTTAACTTTTCTCAAATAGATAATAGAACGGAAGCAGTTATCAACTTGCCTTCAGAAAAAAATATCGAGAACATCAAGAAATCATTATCATCTTCGCTAGCGACTTGCACTCTATTCAAAAACAATAAATATGATGTTAATCAAAACACCAAGATGATGTACAATAGTTTGTGTAACCAGAATTTGTGACCTGCAGGCGCAAAAAAA
>NZ_JALJRM010000077.1:0-943 GCF_024519685.1 Paenibacillus sp. Pae15
TGCCAAAACACCAACGACGTACCTTTACCTCAGAATTTAAAAAACAAATGGTGGAACTCTATGAAAACGGGAAATCCAGAGCAGCGATTGTGGAGGAATATGACCTCACTGCCTCCGCTTTAGACCGCTGGATCAAGCAAGCTCAGACAACGGGCTCCTTCAAGGAGAAGGACAATCGTTCATCAGAAGAAAATGAACTGATCGCTTTACGAAAAGAGAACCAGCGTCTGAAAATGGAGGTGGACATTTTAAAGCAAGCCGCGCTGATCATGGGACGAAAGTAGCTATCATCCAGAACAACCTTGATAAATATTCGGTATCAGCAATGTGCGACGTCCTGCAAATCGCAAGAAGTACGTTTTACTATGAAACGAAAGAACAACCGAACGAAGACAATGTAACTGAAGCAATTGTGGATATTTTCCATAAGAATCGAAAAGCTTACGGTACACGAAAGATCAAAGTCAAACTCCAGGATCGCGGATTCGTCGTCTCCAGACGTAGAATTGGTCGAATCATGAAAGAACAAGGACTCGTTTCTACCTACACCGTGGCTCAATATAGGCCCCGCAAAACCGCTTGTAATGAAGCCATGACGGAGAATGTTCTGAACCGAGAGTTCGAGCAGGAGGAAGTCAAACGCTTCGTCGTCAGCGATCTCACTTATGTGAAGGTCAAGAACCGATGGCATTACATTTGTGTACTGGTCGATTTGTTCAATCGAGAGATCATTGGGCATAGTGCAGGTCCAAACAAGGACGCTGCTCTGATTTCCCGCGCTTTTGCCACGGTACAAGGCGATTTATGCCAGCTTCAATGGTTTCATACCGACCGTGGTAGCGAATTCAAAAGTCAAAAGATGGACGAGCTTTTGAAGACGTTTGAAATTGGCCGATCGCTGAGTATGAAAGGCTGTCCGTACGACAACGCTGTCGCTGAAGCC
>NZ_JALJRM010000078.1:0-916 GCF_024519685.1 Paenibacillus sp. Pae15
GGGGAGATTGGCCCCTTACGGCAAGTGCTGCCCGATTCGATCCGGAAAGAAAACGGATAGCTGCAGCAGCATCTGTCCCCAATGTTGGACACGCCCCGTCCATTTACGGGTGACATCCATGGTTACAAGATAAAGCATCTTCAGAAGAGCCTCGTCGCTGGGGAAAATGCTCTTTCCCTTCGTTACCTTGCGAAGCTGACGATGATAGCTCTCAATCATATTGGTGGTGTAGATGAGCTTGCGCAGTTCGGGAGGGTACTTGAAGAAGGTAGCCAGCTCGTCCCAATTGCTGCGCCACGAACGGATGATGAGCGGATATTTAGCGCCCCATGTTTCCTCGAAACGATCCAGCTCCACAAGCGCCATCTCCTCCGTCGCCGCTTTGTAGATCGGCTTCAGATCAGCTGTTACCTTCTTCAGATCCTTATAGGACACGTAGCGAGTCGAGTTGCGGATTTGGTGAATGATACACTTTTGAATCTCCGTCTTCGGATAGCAGGCGGCAATGGCCTGAGAGAAACCGGTAAGATTATCGACACAGGTGATGAGAATATCCTGTACGCCGCGATTCTTTAGGTCGTTTAGGACGCTGAGCCAGAACTTGGCCGATTCGTTCTCGCCGATCCACATGCCCAGCACATCCTTGTTACCATCCAGATCGATGCCGATGACCATGTAGGCGGCCTTGTTCACAATAGCGCCGTCTTGCTTGACCTTAAAGTGAATGGCGTCAAGGAAGACGACGGCATACACGCTTTGCAGCGGACGGTTCTGCCACTCCTTGATGAGCGGAACGATTTTGTTCGTGACGTTCGAGATCATCGTCGGCGAAACGTCGATACCGTACAGATTCTGCAGGTGATCTTGGATTTCCCGCGTGCTCACGCCTTTGGCGTATAAGGCGATAATCTGATCT
>NZ_JALJRM010000079.1:0-827 GCF_024519685.1 Paenibacillus sp. Pae15
TGGACAGGGGTAGATCACACGGTTTCGGGTCTACGCCTGCAAACTCATTCGCCCTATTCAGACTCGCTTTCGCTGCGGCTTCGGCTTCTCACCTTAACCTCGCTTGCAAACGTAACTCGCCGGTTCATTCTACAAAAGGCACGCCATCACCCTTTAACGGGCTCTGACTTCTTGTAAGCACACGGTTTCAGGTTCTCTTTCACTCCGCTCCCGCGGTTCTTTTCACCTTTCCCTCACGGTACTGCTTCACTATCGGTCGCCAGGGAGTATTTAGCCTTGGCAGATGGTCCTGCCGGATTCCCACGAGGTTTCACGTGTCTCGCGGTACTCGGGATCCGTCTAGGGCTTTCGCAGAATTTCGGCTACAGGGCTGTTACCTTCTCTGGCCGGCCTTTCCAGACCGCTTCACCTACTCTGCTCAACCCACGTTGACGTCCCACAACCCCAGGGGGCAAGCCCCCTGGTTTGGGCTAATCCGCTTTCGCTCGCCGCTACTGACGGAATCACTTTTGTTTTCTTTTCCTGAGGGTACTTAGATGTTTCAGTTCCCCTCGTCTGCCTCCAATGCAGCTATGTATTCACTGCATGGTACGTATCTATTACGATACGCAGGTTTCCCCATTCGGACATCCCCGGATCAAAGCCTGCTTACGGCTCCCCGAGGCATTTCGTCGTTCGCCACGTCCTTCATCGGCTCCTGGCGCCTAGGCATCCTCCGTGTGCTCTTATTAGCTTAACCAATTTGGTTATTCGGTACCGACACTTACGTATCGGCTGCTGACGATTTTCTTACGAAAATCGCAGCGGGATGATTCAGCATTTTGCTT
>NZ_JALJRM010000007.1:0-203540 GCF_024519685.1 Paenibacillus sp. Pae15
GTTGCCTACGTGTTACTCACCCGTCCGCCGCTCCAGGAGGTCTCCCCTAAGGGAGAACCCCCAGCGCTCGACTTGCATGTATTAGGCACGCCGCCAGCGTTCGTCCTGAGCCAGGATCAAACTCTCCAATAAAGAAAAGCTGATTAGCTCATCATCTACTACTGGCGAGAATCTTTCGATTCTCTATCTTTACACTCACTCGTTGTTCAGTTTTCAAAGGGCAATTTCATTGTCGTCTTGTTTAACGGCGACTTTTATAATATAACACATTTGCCTATTCGATTGCAAGTACTTTTTTATTTTTTACGTAACATTCAATTCCATAAAAAAAGCCTCGCCACCAAAGCGACGAAGACTAATTTAACACAAGCGGCTTCCTGAAGTCAAGTACAGTGTGCCGGAAATTTATGTTTGAATCACGTCTTGTATGTACAGATTGCGTTCGATCATCAAATTGATGATTTTTCCGTTCACATTCACCCAGGGGCGAGTCGGGTGCGACCGGTCGGAAAAGACAATTTCTCCAACCTGGTTATCGCTCAACTTCACCAACGTCCCGTTATGGAAGGAAGTTACTTTATTGATAAAGGTTTGAACAAGTGCAGGATCCAATTTACCAAAGGATTCATTCAAAAGCTGTTCCAGTACCAAATATGGAGAGGCTCCACTCTTATGATAACGATTGGTTTTCATTGCGTGAAAGACATCGGTGATGGCCACAATTTTTGAATATAAATGAATCTTATCACCGCGAACACCCAAGGGATATCCGGATCCATCTTCACGTTCATGATGCTGCAGTGCGCAAAGCTTCACTCCATCGTTAATGGCAGGTACGCTTTTTAACAGATTATAGCCGATAATCGTGTGCTTTTTCATATCTTCTCTTTCAGCAGCATTCAGCGCGCTCGGTTTGAACAAAATCCCCGCGTCCACCTTCGCATTCCCGATATCGTGCAATAATCCGCCCAGCGCTACCGGCATCAAATCTTTAGAAGACAAACCGTGCCACTTGGCCAAATTGTAGGAAGTAAGGCTGACCATAATACTGTTATGATAAATAAAATCACTCAATTGAAAATGTCTTGGACTGAATGTGAGCACATTGTAATCATCAATATGCTGGATCAGCTTTTCCAATGTCGTGCGTATCTCCAGTATCGGCAAGGTTTGACCGCCGGCGTTCGCAATATTATAAACACGCCGCATCAGCTGCAGCATTTTTTCATAATGTTCGTAAAAAGACAAGACCGTCCCTTGTTGTTTTTCATCCAAAGCGGTTTCGTCCGATGAGCTAACGGCTTGTCCATTCTTGGATTCGATTTGAACAGCAGGAATTAAAAACGCTCGAAGTACTTCCAAATCGTGCTCCGAGATGATTTTACCTTTGCGAAGAAGAACGTTGTTATATTTGGTTAGCACATCTTCAGAGAGTTTCTCGCCGGATTTCAACTGGGAAACGGGGACAGTAGCCATGGAATTCCCTCACTTTACCTTACCTTCAGCTCCGCTGAAAAATTATCTTTGTATATATTTTAAACGAAAAAGAATGGGGATGTAAGCCCCATTCTTTAACCCTTGAAGCATAAGACGGTCATTCTTCTGCCGTAATGTCCGGCGTCTCGCCGTCTTCTTCTGTTTCAGGCTGATCATCATTCTTCTCTACCCGCGCTACAGTGGACACTTCATCCTCATCACGGATATTGATCAGTTTAACCCCTTGTGTATTACGTCCCATCATGGAAATACCCGACATGCTTGTACGGATAATCGTTCCGAGCGCAGTGATGACCATAAGATCCTCGTCTTCCCGAACAACCTTCAAGCCGACGACCGGGCCGTTCTTTGACGTCACATTGAGTGTTTTTATGCCTTTACCGCCGCGGGACTGCATCCGGTACTCTTCAACCGGAGTCCGTTTACCGTAGCCTTTGGACGTAACGATAAGCACGCTGTTATCCTCTTGAACGACGTCCATATCAATAACGACATCATGATCATCCAGATGAATACCTTTCACTCCGGTAGCCCCCCGACCCATCGGGCGAACATCCTGTTCCGGGAAATGAATGGACATCCCTTGCTTCGTACCCATAATAATCGATTGATTTCCATCCGTCAGCCTCACTCCGATCAGGTCATCGTCTTCACGGAGCGTGATGGCGATCAACCCGCCCTTACGAATATTGGAGTAGTCTTCCAGAGGCGTTTTCTTCACCAAACCGTTCTTGGTTGCAAAGAACAAATATTTATCGGATTCGAAGCTTTCCACAGGAATGACGGCATTTACCGTTTCTCCCTGCTCGATCTGAATCAGATTGATGATCGGCGTTCCTCTGGCCGTACGGCTGAGATCCGGAATTTCATAAGCTTTTAGACGATATACCTTTCCTTTGTTCGTGAAGAACATCAGATAATGGTGTGTATTCGTTACGAACAAATGTTCTACGAAGTCATTATCTTTCGTATCCATACCGATAACGCCCTTGCCTCCGCGTCTCTGACTGCGGTAGGTAGTCACCGGCAAACGCTTGATATAGCCAGTATGCGATATCGTAATCACGACTTCGGATTGAGGAATCAGATCTTCATCCTCGATGCTTTCTTCACCGATCGTAATCTCCGAGCGGCGTTCATCACCGAATTTTTCCTTAATTTCATTCAGCTCTTCGCTAATGATATTCAATACCAACTGTTCGTCAGCCAGGATGGCTTTGTACTCGGCAATTTTCTTGAGCAATTCAGCATACTCTTCTTCGATTTTCTCGCGCTCCAAGCCGGTTAAACGCTGCAGACGCATATCGAGAATCGCCTGTGCCTGTTCAAAGCTAAGGCCGAAGCGGTTGATCAGGCCCTCACGGGCATCTTCCGTCGTGCGGGATGAACGGATCAGCGTAATCACTTCATCCAGATGATCCAGCGCAATGCGCAAGCCCTCCAAGATATGCGCACGGGCTTCCGCTTTGCGAAGGTCAAATTCTGTCCGGCGGCGAATGACTTCTTTTTGGTGCTGCAGATAATGGTAAAGCATATCACGAAGATTAAGCACCTTCGGTTCACCGTTTACCAGTGCAAGCATAATGATACCAAAATTGGACTGCATGGCCGTTTGCTTGTACAAATTGTTCAGTACGACATTCGGATTAACGTCACGGCGCAGCTCAATAACGATACGCATTCCGTTGCGGTCCGATTCGTCCCGCAAATCGGTAATGCCGTCGATTTTTTTCTCGCGGACCAGCTCGGCGATTTTTTCGATTAAACGAGCTTTGACGACTTGATAGGGCAGTTCATGAACGATGATTCGCGCTTTGCCGCCGGTTTCCTCGATGGTCGCTCTGGCTCGCATCGTTACGGAACCGCGGCCGGTGGTGTATGCATGTTTAATTCCTTCACGCCCCATAATAAAACCGCCGGTAGGAAAATCGGGTCCTTTGATCGATTGCATCAGATCGAGCGGTGTCACGTCCGGATTTTCAATGAGCTGCTGAACGCCGTTGATGACTTCCGTAAGGTTGTGGGGCGGAATATTGGTTGCCATCCCTACGGCGATACCGGACAATCCGTTGACGAGCAGGTTGGGAAAGCGTGCCGGCAATACGGCGGGTTCCTGCTCCTCACCGTCATAGTTCGGCACAAAATCGATCGTTTCTTTGTTGATGTCGCGAAGCATTTCCATCGCGATTTTGGATAGCCGCGCCTCCGTATAACGCATAGCCGCGGCAGCGTCGCCGTCAATCGAGCCGAAATTTCCGTGGCCATCGACAAGCATATAGCGCAACGAAAAATCCTGCGCCATGCGCACCATGGTTTCATATACGGCAGAGTCACCGTGCGGATGGTATTTACCGATGACCTCGCCAACGATTCTGGCCGATTTCTTATAGGGTTTGTCAGGTGACATGCCCAGCTCCGACATGGCATACAGAATACGCCGATGCACCGGCTTAAGACCGTCTCTGACATCCGGCAGAGCGCGGCTGACAATAATGCTCATCGCGTAATCCATAAAGGAAGTGCGCATTTCCGAGCCGATATCTATTTCTCTAACCTGTGAACGGGATTCTTCCGACAAGATTTTTTACCTCCTACGGTTCATGGCGATGAATTAAATATCCAAGTTTTTGACGTATTTCGCATGCTGCTGAATAAATTCACGCCGCGGCTCAACGTTGTCGCCCATCAGCGTATCGAAGACGAGGTCTGCCTCGATCGCGTCTTGAATGCTTACCTGCAGCAAGGTACGGCTCTCCGGGTCCATCGTCGTCTCCCACAGCTGGCCCGGATTCATTTCTCCAAGCCCCTTGTACCGCTGTACATTCACTTTAGCGCCTTCCCCAAATTCAGCCATAATGGCTTCCCGCTGTTTGTCATTGTAGGCATAACGCACCGTTTTGTTCCGCTCAAGCTTGTAAAGCGGCGGCTGGGCGATGTAGACATATCCAACCTCGATCAGTCTCCGCATGTAGCGGTAGAAGAAGGTGAGAAGCAGCGTCCGAATGTGCGCTCCATCGACGTCGGCATCCGTCATAATAATGATTTTATGGTACCGCGCTTTTGAAATGTCGAAATCATCGCCGATCCCTGTGCCAAGCGCCGTAATGATCGCGCGAATTTCCGCATTGGATAAAATTTTGTCCAGCCGCGCTTTTTCCACGTTGAGAATCTTGCCGCGTAGCGGCAGGATCGCCTGAAAATGCCGGTCGCGTCCTTGCTTGGCCGAGCCGCCGGCGGAGTCCCCTTCGACAATGTACACTTCGCTGATGGAAGCATCCTTAGAAGAACAATCGGCCAGCTTGCCAGGCAAAGAGCTCACTTCAAGGGCGCTTTTGCGGCGCGTCAGCTCTCTCGCTTTTCTTGCCGCTTCGCGGGCTCTTTGCGCCTGTACGCCTTTTTCTACGATTTTTTTTGCAATGGACGGATTCTCATCCAGGAACTCTTGGAGCTTCTCCGCAAAAAGCGATTCCACGATACCGCGAACCTCGCTGTTCCCGAGCTTCGTCTTCGTCTGGCCCTCAAATTGCGGATCCGGAATCTTGACCGAAATAATGGCTGTCAAGCCTTCGCGCACGTCATCGCCGGACAGATTGGCATCGTTATCCTTAATCGCATTGTTTTTACGGGCATAATCGTTTAAAACTCGTGTAAGCGCACTTTTGAATCCGGATTCGTGTGTACCGCCCTCATGCGTATTGATATTATTCGCAAACGAATAAATGTTCTCCGTATAGCTGTCGTTATACTGAAGGGCGACTTCGACATGAATATTGTCTTTATCTCCTTCGACGTAGATCGGAGGCTGGTGCAAAGCTTCCCGCGTACGGTTCAAATATTCAACAAAGGAGACGATCCCTCCTTCGTATTTGAACGTGTGGGACTCATTCGAACGCTCATCCGTCAGCGTAATTTCGATCCCTTTATTCAAGAATGCAAGCTCCCGGATACGGGATTGAAGCGTATCGAAATCGTATTCGGTTGTTTCCGTGAATATTTCTTCATCGGGCCAGAACGTCACCTGCGTTCCGGTTTCCTCCGTCTCCCCGACAATCCTTACGTCATACTGGGGAATGCCGCAGCTGAATTCTTGTTCATGGATTTTACCGTCGCGTTTCACCCGGACAATCAATTTCTTGGACAAAGCGTTCACGACAGATACGCCTACACCGTGCAAACCGCCGGATACTTTGTAACCCTCACCGCCGAATTTGCCGCCTGCATGAAGCACGGTAAGCACGACCTCCAAGGTCGGACGCTTGAGCTTCGGATGCTCCCCGACCGGGATGCCGCGCCCGTTATCAATAACCGTTACGCTGTTGTCCCGATGAACAATCACATCAATTTTCGTGCAATATCCGGCTAGTGCTTCGTCGATACTATTATCGACGACTTCCCATACCAAGTGATGAAGGCCTCGGCTACTCGTGGATCCGATGTACATCCCCGGTCGTTTGCGAACCGCCTCTAGACCTTCAAGCACCTGAATTTGACTTTCATCATAGCTTGTACCTGGATTTACAGACATGCAGACACCCACTTTTCCGTAGTAAAAAGAGTAAATCTCTCCTGAACATGCGCTTTCAAGGAGGAAATCTCATTTATTATGTTCAACTGGCTGATGAAATCGCGGAGCGACATGGTCTCTAGTTCGTTAACAAATGATGCGCCCGTTTTTTCAAAGTCATGGACGATATCGGAGAGTAATAGACTTTTGTATGTGTCACAACAAGGGATTTGCTTTCCTCGTCGCCAATCACTTCCACGCGCTTTTCCTTATTGGCATAGGTGACAAATTGCTTGGATATTTTGGAAGATTTCTCGATCGACAGGTCAAAAATGGCGACAAGCTCCGATGCGCGAATAATTTTTTCGCCGCCCAAATGAATGAACATGCTGACCCACTCCTTCCCGGCAAAACGATGGCAATCCATTTATGTTAAGCTTCCGTCTCGAACATGGATGACAGAAGCGTTTTCCAGTTTTGACAAATCTATGCTTTCAATGCCGGTTGTCGTAATGAAGGTTTGCACCTTCCGTTGGAACGTCTCAATAAGCTGGGTTTGGCGATATCGGTCAAGCTCTGACAACACATCATCGAGCAAAAGCAGGGGATATTCCCCGACTTCTTCGCAGATGAGCTCGATTTCGGCCAGTTTAAGCGAAAGGGCCGTTGTTCGCTGCTGCCCCTGGGAACCGAACGTTTGTACCTCTTTATCATTAATGTAAAAGCGGAGATCGTCGCGGTGCGGTCCTGCCAGCGTGACGCCGCGGCGGATTTCCTGATCCTTCACCTGTGATAACTTTATCATAAATCGGTCAAATAAGACAGCTTCTTCTTCTTCAAGAGCGTTGGCAAAGGCACTGTCATACTCAATTCGAAGCCGTTCCATGCCATTGGTGATGCCGGCATGTATCTTTTCCGCCCATATTTGCAGCTTCTTTATAAAGCTTTGACGTTTTTTCATTATTTTAATACCGAATTGAGCAAGCTGCTCATTCCAAACTTCAAGAAGGGGAGCGTCGCCGGAGGATGAGAACAGCTGCTTCAAGTAATTGTTCCGCTGCTGCAGTACTTTGTTGTACTGGGAGAGATCGTATAAATACGCAGGATGCACCTGTCCGATTTCCATATCGAGAAAACGTCGGCGGACGCTTGGAGACCCTTTGACGATCTCCAAATCCTCAGGCGCAAACATGACAACGTTCAAAGCTCCTATAAAGTGGCTAAGTCTTTTTTGCTCCAGCCCATTGATTTTGGCACGTTTGCCTTGCTGCGATATGATCAGATCCAATTGCAGCGTACCATACCGTTTTTCAATCTCCGCATGTAAACTGGCCTTTTTTTCGTTCCAGCGAATCAGCTCTTTATCCTGGTTGGTCCGATGGCTCTTGGTAAGCGCGAGCACGAAAATCGATTCCAGCAAATTCGTTTTTCCCTGTGCATTCGGTCCAACGATGATGTTCACCATCCGGTCGGTTTGGAATTCGACCTGCTCGTAATTGCGATAATGCTGCACTAACAGCCTTTTTAATTGCAAGACGGTTCCTCCTGAGTGCTTTGCGGAGCAAAGCCTGCTTCATAAGCAATCGCGGGGCTTTGCCGAACAAAGCCTTCTGCCAAAGTGCGGCGGTTATGTCGGCCCATCGACCTGAAACTCGCCGCAGCCCGCCACCTTAATGATATCGCCCGGAACCAGCTTGCGGCCCCGTCGATGTTCCGGTTCTCCATTGACAAAGATTTCGGTTTCCTGAAGAAAACTTTTGGCCTGACCTCCGGTAGAAATGCAATCGGCCAGCTTCAAAAATTGACCAAGGGTTATATAGTCCGTGCTTATGCCCACTTTTTTCATACGGATTATCCTTCTTTCTAGCCCGTAGTCCGGTAGGGCAGGATCAGCTGCAGCAGGCTGGAGCTCTCATTCGGCCTGATGATAATCGGCTGCATAGCGCCGGTAAAGCCGATATGAATCTGTTCGCTGTCCATGACCTTTAAGGCATCGAGCATATATTTGGAGTTAAAGGAAATGCGCAGCAGTTCACCCTTCATGCTTGAAGTCATCAACTCTTCGGTCACTTTTCCAAGCTCAGAAGAGGTAGAAGAAATCTCGATCGATTGGTCCTCAAGCATCATCAGCTTGACGATGTTGCTTTTGTCCTCTCTGGATAGGAGGTAGGCGCGGTCAATCGCATCGATCAATTCATTCGTATTGACGACAATTTCCGTTTGATAGAATTGCGGAATGAGCTTCGACGTATCCGGATATGTTCCTTCTAGAATCCGGGTATAAAACAAGATGGAATTGATTTGGAACAGCACTTGATTTTCGGCAAAAACGACATCGATCAGCGTGTTCTGGTCCGGTAATATTTTGGCAAGCTCGTTTAACGTTTTTCCGGAAATGGTTACATTGTTAAGCGTCATGCCTTCTTCCGTATCGATATTCGTTTCACGGCTCGCTAACCGGTGACGGTCACATGCGGTGAATTTCAGTTTTCCGTCTGTAATGGTCCATAAAATTCCAGTGAGCACGGGAGTAGCTTCATTCGTTGAAACGGCAAACGAAGTTTGCTTGATCATTGTTTTCAGCAGGTCGCTAGGAATTTGGATCCGTTTATTCTCCTCGATGCCGGGCATAATCGGATATTCCTCCGGATCGAGGCCCACAAGCTGAATTTCAGATGAACCCGAACGAATCGTCGTTTGAAAATGGTCTTTAACCTCAATTTCTACCTGCTGCGCCGGCAGTTT
Organism: Paenibacillus sp. Pae15; assembly: GCF_024519685.1. Classification (NCBI taxonomy): domain Bacteria; kingdom Bacillati; phylum Bacillota; class Bacilli; order Caryophanales; family Paenibacillaceae; genus Paenibacillus; species Paenibacillus sp. Pae15. Next base: position 8,747 of record NZ_JALJRM010000007.1, read on the forward strand.
ACGTATAATCTCCACAAAAAATTTGGAAGGAAGGACAACGCTGCCGGATTGTTTAAGATCGATGACCTGTATTCCATTATCCTCGGCAGGAATAAAGCTTTGGATCGAAATATCGGTATCGCTGGCTGTCAGTATCATTCCGCTGGAATCGACGTCTATTTTGATCCCGTTTAAGATGGGAATGGTCGTTCTGCTCGAGATGGCTTTAGAAACGTGACCGATGGATTCATTCAAATATTGCTTCAGTACCGTTAATTTCATGTATGTCACTCCTACTGGTTCTAATCGGGAAACGATGGGCATATACTTCTATATTACATTTTTTTTTAAATTAGTAATAGTAGTAGGGAGCCGGGATATGTGGATATGTGAGTGAATAAGGCAAAAAGAAGGCCTATCCACATGTGTATAAGATTGTGCATAGGCCTTCTTTTATGCAGCTGTGGATAAGACGTTCATCGCATCGTTTCCCGTTTACAGCGTTACGTTTCTGATTTTTTCTGTAATGTTCTGAATGATTTTGAATAATTCCTGATCTACTTTCAGTGCTTCGCTTATTTTCTCATGCGCATGAATAACCGTCGTATGATCTCGTCCACCGAATGCCTCCCCGATCTTCGGCAGTGAGAAATCCGTCATCTCCCGAGCCAGGTACATGGCAATTTGTCTTGGAAAAGCTACGGTTTTGGTCCGTTTACGCGCTTTGAAATCCTCGATTTTCATGCCGTAGAATTCGCCGACCTTTTGTTGGATATCCTGTATCGTAATCACTCTTGGACGGCTGCTTGGAATAATGTCCTTCAGCGCTTCGGCGGCCAAATGCGATGTAATGTCCTCGTTAATTAAAGAAGAGTAAGCCACCACACGGATTAATGCGCCTTCCAGCTCCCGAATGTTCGAATCGATCTGATTGGCGATGTAAACCATGGCTTCATTGGGAATGTCGAGATTTTCAGCTTTCGCCTTTTTGCGCAATATCGCAATCCGCGTCTCCAGGTCCGGAGGCTGAATATCGGTGATCAGACCCCATTCAAAGCGTGAGCGGAGACGCTCTTCAAGCGTCGGAATCTCCTTGGGCGGCCGATCGCTGGAAATGATGATCTGCTTGCGTTCTTCATGCAAAGCGTTGAACGTGTGGAAAAATTCCTCTTGCGTTTGTTCTTTTCCGGCTAGGAACTGAATATCATCTATAAGCAGTACATCGATATTGCGGTATTTGTTGCGGAAGCTTTCGCCGCGGTTGTCACGGATGGCATTGATGAATTCGTTCGTGAATTTCTCGGACGAGATATAGAGCACGCGTGCACTGGGGTTATGCTCAAGAACATAGTGGCCGATGGCATGCATAAGGTGCGTTTTGCCTAATCCCACGCCTCCATACAGAAACAGCGGATTATACGCTTTGGCCGGCGCTTCCGCAACCGCGAGCGATGCCGCGTGGGCAAACCGGTTTCCTGCACCGATGACGAACGTATCGAACGTATATTTCGGGTTCATCATATGACTGAACGTTTCCTCCGGAGCAGAGGCTTGATGTGCTTTGGCCGGAGCAGCAGCCGATGCTGCTGATATGCTGGGCGGTTCAGGCTGTTCTTCGGATTCAATGATGAATTTGAGCTCGACTTGTTTGCCGGTATAATCGTAAACCGCTTCTTTAATATGCTTGGTATAGCGGTTTTCCAGCCAGTCGCGCGCGAAATTGTTCGGGGTACAAATCGTTACCGTGGTATCGTTAAATACGACAGCTCTTGTGGAGGTAAGCCACGTTTCGTAGCTCGGTTTGCTCACCCTTTTTTGCAATATGGATAATACTTGCTGCCACTGGTCGTTAGGATGGCTTTCCACAATCTATTCACTCCCTTAAAAAAATAACCGGTGTGGCGTAAGCCGCGACCCTGTAGAAAAAAAGCGGTGAGTTGTCGAAACTATCCACAATATGCAGAAAGTCGATAACCCAATTATACATAAGCCGTGTAAATTGTTCACAAAGATATCCACAGGCTGTTGATAAAGTTGTTGAAAAGTAATCGTATCCACAACAGAAAACATATTCATGATATCAAAAAAGACCCTGATAAGCAACGAAATGTTAAGATTTATCCACATACCCTACAACTTGTATGTATGACTTATCAACAGCACTATATATTGTTTATAATGTGTTCATAATTCGACAAAATCGGAGAAATTCCGATTATTTTTATTCACAAGTGGATAACCGGTTGAATTTTTATTTATTCTATATGTTAGTCATTGACGGCGGATGGACCGAAACTTTCCTGGCAGATGTTGTTTGAAGGCAGTGAGGGGATCCGAGTTGACTTTTATTGTGAAAATGTGCTTTAATGTTTAAAGGTATTTTTGGGATTGGAACAAATCCTTCGAGGAGGTGCACGATAGATGAAACCGACATATAAACCGAACGTCCGTAAACACAAGAAAGTACATGGCTTCCGTAAGAGAATGAGCACGAAGAATGGTCGCAAAGTACTTGCAGCTCGCCGTCAAAAAGGAAGAAAAGTATTGAGCGCATAAGGGCGTAAGACCACTGATAGGTGGTCTTTTTTGTTATTATGGACCGGAATCGTCTGATTTGGATAAGGATCATGTGAGTTTGCCGCTATTGGGGCTGATAATGGAGCGTGCGTTCGTGGAGAAAAAGAACCGACTGACGAAAAGAGAATATTTCGATAAAGTTTATCGCCACGGCAAGTCGACTGCGAACCACCAATTTGTACTTTATTATAAAGCCCGCCCGGAGCAGGAAACCTTTCGTCTTGGGGTGTCGGTCAGCAAAAAGCTCGGAAACGCCGTCGTCCGAAACCGTATCCGGCGTATGTTGAAAGAGATTGTGAGGCTTAACGCAGCCCGAATTCCGGGGGGATACGATCTGATCATCATCGCTCGTAAGCCGGCTGCCGAGATGGATTACCATGATATGGAGAAAAGTGTGCTTCATGTGCTCAAACGCGCGTCTCTTCTGGTTCGTAAAGAGAGATGATACGCAGCGATTAGTTTCTTTGTGCCTGAAGATATGATATAGTTTAGAATGGAAAAGATGAAGCTGGGAGGATATGATTTTGACGCGTCGATTATTGAAATACATTCCGCTTTTATTCGTATTTTTACTGCTTGCGGGATGCAGCCCGGCGAATGCGCCGATTGACCGGGAAAACAGCTTTTGGGACAAGTGGTTTGTCGGTCCTCTCTCGGATGGGCTGGATTGGTTTGCACACATGCTTTGGGGCTCTTACGGGTTGTCCATTCTTGTTGTAACGATTATTATCCGGTTCATCATATTACCGCTTACGCTAAAACAATATCGCAGTTCGAAACGGATGCAGGAATTGCAGCCCGAGTTGAAGAAGATTAAAGACAAATACAAAGACGACGCCAAAAAACAGCAGGAAGAAACGATGAAGCTGTTTCAAAAGGAAGGCGTGAATCCGCTTGCCGGATGTTTTCCGATTCTCATACAGATGCCGATCCTGATTGCTTTGTATGCCGCGATCATGCGCAATGGACATATCGGTGAACATACTTTCCTTTGGATGCAGCTTGGAACGAAGGATCCTTATTATATATTGCCTCTGCTCGCAGCGGTCACGACATATTTGCAGCAAAAAATGATGTCTTCGCAGACGCCTCCGCAGATGCAAAGCCTGATGATTATATTCCCGGTGCTTATCTTTGTCATGGCGATGAATTTTGCGTCGGCCCTCCCGTTATACTGGGTTTACAGTAACATTTTCACGATCGTTCAAACTTATTTCATATATAAGCCGGGTAAAGCACAACCAGCTGTAGCAACGGCAGAAGCTAAACCGAAATCGAAAAAGAAAAAATAATTTCATTACTCTTCAGTTAAGGGTGATCGGATGACGAAGAAAATCGTGGTAACAGGTAAAACGATCGATGAAGCAGTAAATAACGGGCTTCAGCAGCTGGGGACAACCGAGAACCGAGTCCATGTGAATGTGCTGGAGCAGCCTGCCAAAGGTTTGTTCGGACTCTTCGGGGCTAAGGAGGCGAAGGTAGAACTGACTTTGCTTCCGGATGCGATCGAAGAAGCGGTCTTGTTCCTTGAGGATGTGTTTCGTTCCATGAAGCTTGATGTTCGGATTGAGCAAAAACAGGACAAGGAAGTTACGGAGCTGCACCTGCACGGCTCGGAGCTCGGCATGCTGATCGGGCGGCGAGGGCAGACGCTTGATGCGCTGCAATATCTGGTCAACATTGTAGCCAACCGGTACTCTGACCGGCATTTGCGCATTGTGCTGGATGCCGAGCAATTCCGTGAGCGAAGGAAAAAAACACTGCAGGAGCTTGCCGATCGTTTGGCCGATCGCGTCATCCGTACCAGAAAAGAAGTCGTTCTCGAACCGATGTCTCCTCAGGAACGTAAAATCATTCATTCGCAGCTTCAACATCATCCGAAAGTCCGCACGTTCAGCCGGGGAGATGAGCCCAATCGCCGTGTCGTGATTGTTTTACGCTGATTACCACATGCAATGATGTCATGTTCGTATGACTTCATTGCTTTTTCTTTAGTATTGAAGCTTACAAATAATTGAGGTGCAACCATGATTCAGGATACCATAGCGGCGATTGCCACTCCGATGGGGGAAGGGGGGATCGCGGTCATTCGCGTCAGCGGAGACCAAGCCGTTCGGATCAGTGAACGTATTTTTAAAGGAAAAAAGAAGCTTAGCGAAGTACCTTCGCATACGGTACATTACGGTCATATTGTGGACCCGGACACCGGGGCAAGAACGGAGGAAGCGCTGGTAACGGTGATGCGGGCTCCGAGATCCTTCACCAAAGAGGATGTAGTGGAGATCAGCTGCCATGGGGGATTCGTCTCCGTGCGGAAAGTGCTGGACCTGCTTCTGGGGAACGGGGCTCGGCTGGCAGAGCCGGGGGAATTCACAAAACGTGCTTTTCTCAATGGGAGAATTGATTTGTCCCAGGCCGAGGCGGTTATCGATTTAATCCGGGCGAAATCCGATCGTGCCTTCCGAATCGCTTTGAAGCAGTCCGAAGGAACCTTATCGAAGAGAATCAAAGAGCTTCGTCATCGTTTGGTTGAGCTGATGGCTCATATCGAAGTGAATATCGACTATCCCGAGCATGACGTAGAAGAAATGACGAACGCCTATATTAAAAACAAGTGTTCGGAGGCGATGACGGATATTGACGGGCTGCTGAGTACAGCGGAACAGGGAAAAATTTTGCGCGAGGGCCTTGTTACGGCGATCGTCGGGCGCCCCAATGTAGGAAAATCGTCGCTGCTTAATGCTCTGGCACAAGAAGAGAGGGCTATTGTTACCGATATTGCGGGTACGACAAGAGATGTTGTGGAAGAATATGTGCATGTAGGTGGTATTCCGCTAAAACTGCTCGATACGGCCGGGATCCGCGAAACATCGGATATTGTTGAGAAAATTGGCGTGGAGAAATCCCGTCAGGCGCTGGCCGATGCCGATCTCATTCTGCTGGTGTTCAATGGGGCGGAGCGATTGCAGCCGGATGAGCTGCAGTTGATCGAACAGCTGAAGGGACGTCAGGTGATCGCAATTATCAACAAACTTGACCTGCCTCAGCAGCTGGAACAGCATATACTGGTCGATGCGTTCGGCGAAGAGCGGGTCGTCCGGATGTCGCTGTTGTCGGATCAAGGCATCGCCGATTTGGAGAAAGCCATCGCAGGGTTATTCTTCAGCGGTCAGGTTGAATCCAGCGATTTGACTTATGTAAGCAACGCGCGGCATATTCATTTGCTGAAACAGGCCCGGACAGCTCTTTCGGAAGCTTATTCAGCCGCGGAATCGTTCGTGCCGATCGATATGATTCAGATTGATATTCGAAACGCCTGGGAGCACCTGGGGGAAATTATAGGAGATTCCGTGAGCGATTCTTTGATAGATCAGATTTTTTCACAGTTTTGCTTAGGTAAATAAGATCACTTGTTAGGAGGTCGGATCGATGAGTTATGTAGCGGGAGAATATGATGTTATTGTTATCGGTGCAGGCCATGCAGGCGTCGAGGCGGCCTTGGCGGCAGCGCGTATGGGATGTGAAACGCTGGTGCTGACGATTAATCTGGATATGATTGCGTTTATGCCCTGCAATCCCTCGATCGGCGGACCGGCCAAGGGCCATGTTGTGCGCGAGATTGATGCCCTTGGAGGCGAAATGGGCCGCAACATTGATAAGACCTATATTCAAATGCGGATGCTGAATACCGGGAAGGGTCCAGCAGTTCATGCTTTGCGCGCGCAAGCCGATAAATTTCTGTATCAGCATACCATGAAAGAAACGTTGGAGAAACAAGAACGGTTAACGCTTCGCCAGGGGATGGTGGAGGAACTGATTGTCGAGGACGGGGTATGCAAGGGAGTCATCACCAAGACTGGAGCACGGTATCTGGGCAAGGCAGTTGTATTGACGACAGGAACGTACCTTCGCGGCAAAATCATCATGGGCGAGCTGATGTATGAGAGCGGTCCGAACAATCAGCAGCCGGCCGTTAAGCTGTCGGAGAGTTTGCGCAAACACGGACTGGAGCTGGTCCGGTTTAAAACCGGTACGCCGCCGCGGGTGCATAAGGACACCATTGATTTTTCAAAAACCGAAATTCAGCCGGGGGATGAAAAACCTAAATTTTTCTCTTATGAAACGACGGAAGAGGTTCCAAATCAACTGCCGTGCTGGTTAACGTATACATCTGCAGAGACACATCAAATTATTAACGATAATTTGCATCGCGCTCCAATGTTTTCTGGAGCGATTGAAGGCACGGGTCCAAGATATTGTCCGTCGATTGAAGACAAAATTGTGCGTTTCAGCGACAAACCGAAGCATCAAATCTTCCTGGAGCCGGAAGGAAGGAACACCAAAGAATATTACGTGCAGGGTCTGTCGACAAGTATGCCCGAGGATGTTCAGCTTAGAATTCTGCGTTCAATCCCTGGCCTGGAAAAGGTAGAGATGATGCGGACGGGCTACGCGATTGAATATGATGCGGTGATTCCGACGCAGTTATATCCGTCTCTTGAGACAAAGGTAGTGAAGGGGCTTTTCACCGCTGGACAAATCAACGGTACGTCCGGTTATGAAGAAGCGGCGGGGCAGGGAATTATGGCTGGAATTAATGCCGCCCGTAAGGTTCAAGGTAAAGAACCTGTGATCCTTGATCGTTCCCAAGCTTATATCGGCGTTTTGATCGATGATCTGGTAACGAAGGGAACCAATGAACCTTACCGATTGTTGACTTCCCGCGCGGAGTACCGGCTTCTTCTTCGTCATGACAATGCCGATCTGCGTCTGACTCCCATTGGGTATGAGATCGGACTCATATCCCAAACGCGCTATGAACGGTTCCAAGACAAGGTGAAGAAGGTTGAGGAAGAGATCGAACGCCTCAAAACGACGAAAGTGAAGCCGACACCGGAGGTACAGCAGATGCTCACCTCATTAGGGAGTGCCGTTTTGAATAACTCTGTCGACATGCTTTCGCTGCTTCGTCGTCCGGAGGTTACTTATGAGCATCTTCATGCGCTCTCGCCGGCTCCTTATGAACTGACGGAAGATATGAAAGAGCAGGTCGAAATCCAGGTCAAATACAGCGGTTATATCGAAAAGCAATTGGCTCATGTAGAACGGCTGCGTAAAATGGAGAAAAAACGGATTCCGGAAGATATCATTTATGAAGAAGTCCATGGCCTTGCAACAGAAGCGAAGCAGAAGCTGGCCAAAATCCGGCCGATATCGATCGGGCAAGCTTCTCGAATTTCCGGCGTGACGCCTGCGGATATTTCTATCCTACTGGTTTATTTGGAGCAATATAACAAAGTACTCGCAGCCAGAGGATAACTATGGATAATATATTGAATAATTTTACAGATTTGCTAAATAATAGAGGAATCCGGTTATCGGAGTCTCAGCTTCATCAATTTGAGCTTTATTACAGGGAGCTGGTGGATTGGAACGAGCGAATGAACCTGACCGGTATAATCGAGAGGGAACAGGTATATATTAAACATTTTTACGATTCTCTCTCTGTTGCTTTTTTTGTTCCTATGTCGGATCATTTGAAGATAGCCGATATCGGTTCAGGAGCAGGATTTCCCAGTATTCCCTTGAAAATTGCTTTTCCCCATCTACGGGTCACCATAGTGGATTCTTTAAACAAGCGGATTCACTTTTTAAATCATGTAACGTCTTTTTTAGGGTTATCCGACGTTCAATGTGTGCATGCTCGGGCCGAAGACGCGGCCCGTCTCCCCGTGCATCGTGACCAGTATGATTTAGTTACGGCAAGAGCGGTGGCACGTATGGCCGTGCTTAATGAATTTTGTTTGCCTTTTGTTTCGGTCGGAGGATTATTTGTGGCAATGAAAGGGCAGGGGGTCCAAGACGAAATAGAGGAAGCCTCTTTCAGCTTAAGAGAACTGAGGGGTCAATGGCTGAACACTCATCGCTTTGAGCTTCCTGTTGAAGAGTCAACCAGACATATCGTGCTTATTACAAAAACGGGTCCGACGCCGAAAAAATACCCCAGAAAAGCAGGTACACCGTTAAAATCTCCTTTGATTTAATTTTGTTTCACGTGGAACATTTTAACGGATGTCTTTTCAGGGATAGGCTAAAGTTCTTTGTCGGTACTAGCAGGAGTTTAGACTTTTCTGGAGAATTAATTAATAAAGGGATATTATATATATCGGTTAAAAAGATCGGGTGGTTATCGTAATGAAGGAACAAATCTCGAAGTTGTTTGGTTTTGCTGATAAGGCGTCAACAAGCGAAGTGAAAAATGTTCCTGTCCATGAGATCGTTCCAAGTCCATACCAGCCTCGAACAATATTCGATGATGAGCGGATTGAAGAACTGTGTCAGACGATTAAAACACACGGCGTAATTCAGCCGATTGTAGTTCGGATGCGGAACAATATGTTTGAATTGATTGCGGGAGAACGTCGTTTGCGAGCCGTGAAAAAATTGGGTTTAGAAACGATCCCTGCCATCATACGTGATTTTAATGATTCGCAAGCGGCTTCTATAGCTTTAATTGAAAATCTTCAGCGTGAAGGTTTAACAGCTATTGAGGAGGCCATTGCTTATCAGCAATTAATTGATTTGCACAGTTTGACACAGGAAAGCTTGGCTCAAAGGCTGGGGAAAAGTCAGTCCACCATTGCCAATAAAATCAGACTTTTGCAATTGAGTGAACCGGTGAAGCAAGCGTTAATTGAACGTAAAGTGACGGAGCGGCATGCCAGAGCTTTGCTTTCTTTGGATCAAGAAGAACTTCAGGTTAAAGTGCTGGAAGACATCATTTCTAAAGAATTAAATGTGAAACAGACAGAAGCGAGAATTGCTTTTTTGAAGGAATCGGCTAAAGTAAAAAGCAAAGCCAAGAGGGTTTCGTATTCTAAAGATGTGAGATTGGCGCTGAATACAATCAGGCAATCCGTTGATATGGTTTCATCTTCCGGTTTAACGATTAATACTACGGAACAAGATCATGAAGATCATTACGAAATTGTCATTCGGATACCAAAACGCTAAAATAAATTATACATTTATTGCTCATCGTGCTGTTCTTAATTATAGTTCACTCCGTTGAATTCATAATAAAAGGATTGGCCTCATTAGGAGGCTTGTTTTTCTCTTTAGGCATTTTGCTGAACATATCATTGGGGAGTTTCTAAGCTTCTCTAATGATTCTTTTTTTTGAAATTGCGTCAAGTCGTGTCGATCTATTTACTTTTATTTTGGAACCGTCTTAAAAGAAATGAAAAATTCGAATTTTTTCTAGTGTATTTATTCATTATTGTTTCGTGAAATGGAATTCGAAAAAGTTTTGAATCATTTAAGTTTTTAATTATATGAGGTGAACTCATTGGCTAAAATTATCGCCATAACCAACCAAAAGGGCGGGGTTGGCAAAACTACAACGTCTGTTAACTTAGGAGCTTCTCTGGCATCTTTGGGAAAAAAAGTATTGTTGGTTGATATTGACCCTCAGGGCAATACGACAAGCGGTATTGGGATCAACAAAGCGGATGCCGTATATTGCATTTATGATGTTCTGATTAATGATGTACATCCCAAAGATGCCATGTGTGATACGGCAATTGAAAATTTGAAAATTATTCCTGCTACTATACAGCTTGCCGGCGCGGAAATAGAGCTTGTTCCAACCATATCAAGAGAAGTTCGTTTAAAAAAATCGCTTCAGCTAGTGAAACACATGTTTGATTACATATTGATCGATTGTCCGCCATCTTTAGGTATTTTAACTGTAAATTCATTAACGGCTGCCGATTCGGTCATTATTCCAATTCAATGCGAGTACTATGCTTTGGAGGGACTAAGTCAGCTTTTGAACACTGTGCGCCTTGTACAGAAGCATCTTAACACGACATTGCAAATTGAAGGCGTTCTTTTAACGATGTTTGACGCCAGAACCAATTTGGGGATGCAGGTTATTGAAGAAGTGAAGAAATACTTTCAGCAGAAAGTATATCAGACGATTATTCCCCGTAATGTGAGATTAAGTGAAGCTCCGAGCCATGGTCAGTCCATCATTACTTATGATCCGAAATCAAAGGGTGCAGAGGTATATATGGAGTTGGCAAAGGAAGTGATTGCACTGTGAGTAAGCGATTAGGTACGGGACTGGGAAAAGGGTTGGATGCGTTACTGCCCTCACTTAACATCAATGAAGATGATAAGGTTGTTGAAATTCCACTTGGTCAATTAAGACCGAATCCATATCAGCCGAGAAAAAACTTTAATGATGAATCGATTCAAGAGTTGGCTGCATCGATCAAAGAGCATGGAGTCATTCAACCCATTATTGTAAGAAGCGTTTTAAAGGGATTTGAAATCATTGCGGGCGAACGACGGTATCGTGCTTCACAAGCCAGCGGGTTGGCGACGATCCCGGCCGTTGTCAGAAAATTTACCGATCAGCAAGTTATGGAAATTGCTTTAATAGAAAATGTACAGCGTGAAGATTTGAATGCGATGGAAGTGGCCGTTGCATATCAAGCTTTGATCGATCAGTTTAATATGACGCAAGAAGAGCTGTCAGTGAAGGTCGGAAAGAGTCGTTCACACATTGCCAATTTTCTCCGGTTATTGCAGCTGCCAGAAGAAGTCAAGCAATATGTTTCACGTGGAACATTATCGATGGGTCATGCAAAGGCTATTGTAGGATTAAAAGATAAAAAGATCGTCAAAGCCTTGGCGGATACAACTATTAAAGAACAGTGGAGTGTACGCCAATTAGAAGAAGAAGTTAAAAAGCTGGAAGAAAATACGGAGAAAAAAACCAAATTAAAACCGAAACGCAAGGATCCTTATATTAATCAGCTGGAAGAAAGCTTGAGGGAAACTTATCGCACTACAGTGAAAATCAAACATAATAACAATAAAGGTAAGATTGAAATTTTATATTATTCAAAAGATGATTTGGATCGCCTGTTGGAAATGCTGCAAGGGAAAAGTTCATGAAGCTATTTTGTATAGCATACCTGAGTTATATACCTGATTTTCTCAGGTGATTCGGGTATGCTATCTTTATGAAAATGAAAAGGTGGGGTGATTGAAATTGTCGATAATATATTTGGATCATGCAGCTTCCTCTTGGCCAAAACCCCCGGAGGTATTAAAAGCAATGTACGACAATATGGAACACTTTGCTGCGAACCCGGGCCGGGGCAGTCATGAAATGGCTGTAAAAGCAAGCCGCACTCTGTTTGAAGGACGCAAGCAATTAGCCAAACTTTTTCATATTAAAAATCCGAACGATATTGCCTATGCACTAAATACAACCATGGCTCTCAACTTGGCCTTAAAGGGATTTCTTCATGAGGGAGATCATGTCATTTGTACTGCTGTAGAGCATAACTCCGTCAGAAGACCATTGGAATATTTGAAAAAAACAAAAAACATAAACATTTCTTACATTAAAACAGATCAGAAAGGGCATCTGGCAATTGATGATCTGGTTTCGGAAATAAATGGTAATACAAAGTTGGTTGTTTGCAGTCACAGCTCTAACCTGCTTGGAAGCATACTGCCTGTATCAGAAATAGGAGAACTGTGCAGAGACAGAGGAATCAAGCTATTAGTGGATGCTGCGCAAACAGCAGGGATATTAGAAATTGATGTGGAAAAAATGGGGATTGATATGTTGGCTTTTCCCGGCCACAAAGGACTTCTTGGACCGCAAGGAACGGGCGGGTTGTATATCCATCCCGATATTGATTTGGATCCGCTGCTGCATGGGGGGACGGGGAGCCAATCGGAAGCCATTGATCAGCCTACCGTACGGCCGGATCGATATGAGGCAGGGACACAAAATACGGTGGGGATAGCGGGACTCATTGAGGGCGTGAAATACATACAAAAGGAAACGGTTGAAAGCATTCATAAGAAGGAATGGCAGCTGACTCAAAGAATGATGTCAGGGCTATTGGAAATTGATGGCGTTACTGTATTAGGTCCTGAAGTGGGGCAAAATAAAACCGGTATCGTTTCGTTTACCGTAGGAAATGCGGATTCCTCTGAGATTGCTTTTATTTTGGATCAATCGTTTCAAATTGCCGTTCGGGCAGGATATCATTGTACGCCTATGGCCCATGAGATGGCCGGGACCATGGAACGTGGAGCGGTTCGGGCGAGTGTAGGCTGTTTTACAACGAATGAAGAAGTCGATCAATTCGTTTATGCGATCAAGGAAATCGTGAAATATACCAACTAAGAGTGTGGATGTGGGGGCCATCACATGGGGGAACTTGGAGCAAGTATTCCGTTAGAAGCTGTATTAGCATTTGTGGGAATCATCATATTGTTTTTTAGTATTATCGTTGTTTCCTTATGGGCGAAGCTGAATAAACTCCGCAAAAGATACGAACGTATGCTGAACGGAGCGGAGGCTGTCAATGTTGAACAAATATTAATTGACCTGCAGCAAAAGTTAAATGACCAAGAGGCCAGGAATAATGAAATTGATGAAAAAATCAAACAAATCAGACAACATATGCGTCATATGAAATCACATATCGGATTTTGCCGTTACAATGCTTTCGCGGAACGAGGAAGTGATCTAAGTTTCTCCATAGCGATCCTGGATGATCAGAGGGATGGGGTAGTGCTTACGGGAATACACAGCCGGGAACAAACTTATATGTATGCTAAGCCGATAGAGCAAGGACAGTCCAAGTATACGTTGTCCCCGGAAGAAATCGAAGCCATTAATCGATGCGGACTAAAGGTGTAGGTTTCCACCGCAGTTTACTGGTTAGAGCGGTGTAGAATGATTTGGCTATGATGTCGGACATATTCATGACCAAGCTTAGTCGCGTATTCTGAAGCACGAAATATTCCATAAAACCGCCGACGTTAACAATACCGGTAATATGCATATTTCCTACAGGAGGAAGCTCTTTATTGACGCCGGCACCGGGCTTGACCGGACCTTGCCCGATCTGGATGCAGCCCACGCTTGTTAATTGACCAAGACAAGCATCGACGGCAATAATATACGGATTATTAAAGTGTTGGTTTATGGTGGTGAGCGTTTCGCTTAGGTTCATTGCATGAACCGGATGATCCAACGTTCCAAATAAATGAAGGCCTTCTATCGCATACTTTTTTAATTGAGTTCCCACGAGTGGACCTAATGAATCGCCGGTGGAACGATCCGTGCCGACACAAACCAGAACGATAGGCTGATGGGGAGGCACTTGTTGGAGAAAAGCAAAAAGGCGTTCGGAGAGCAATTCGATGCTGTTTGATTCCGAATGCATTACCTTAAGAATTTCATTGTTTGTTGTCTTTTGCGCATCTCTATGAAAAGGAATTTTCATATTTACGCCTCCCATTAAGAGTTCATACACAAAAATCAGGGCAAAAACTGTTACTAGTATACGGTTAATAGGAATGAATTATACGTAGGTCTGAAAAAAACGGAAAAGGCGGGAGAGCGTTGCTGTTGATGGCTTTTGATTCAACTCAACAAGCGTTAAGAGCGGAGATGCTGCTCGATTATGCCGGCATTGAGAATGATATGTGTCCGACTCCGAAAGAAATAACGGCCGGGTGTGCCCTATCTTTGGAATTTCCGGATGAATGTTTACATCAAGTAGCGGACATTATCCGCCAAGAAAATGTAGAGATCAGGGGCATTTATTTTAAAAACGGTGATAAATATGTTACGATAGATCTGTAAGGTGGGAAGGAAATGAACCAATCTAATCCTGAAGTTCAAACGGAGGAAATAACATTAGAAAATTTACCGCAAATATGGAAAAAACTTCGAACGGAATTGACGGACTATATTTCCAATCCTGAAGTATGGACTGGATTACTGTTTACCTTATTGAAGGTAATTCTGATTTATATAGCCGCTCGGGTCATTATTAAAATCGCTAATAAGGCTTTAGAGCATATGTTGAGAGAAAGATCGCGGGGTCCGATCCAATTCGACCAGAGAAGAACCAAAACGATCGGTAAATTAGCTGCGAATATCATTACTTATGTGGTCAATTTCATCATGATCCTGATGATATTGAGTCAATTTAATGTAAACTTGGGTCCTGTGCTGGCCGGTGCAGGCGTTGTCGGACTTGCCATCGGTTTCGGAGCCCAGAGCTTGGTGAAGGATGTCATTACCGGCTTTTTTATTATATTTGAGGATCAATTTGCCGTCGGAGATGTCATACAAACAGGAACCTACAAAGGAACAGTCGAAGAAATCGGCTTGAGAGTAACCCGGATCAAAAGTTGGACGGGAGAGGTTCATATTATTCCTAATGGAACAATTAATCAGGTAACAAACTTTTCGATTAATAATTCACTTGCAGTAATCGATGTAAATGTTGCCTATGAAACGGATATCGATACCGCTTTGAAGGTATTAAAGGAAGTTGCAAATGCCTTTTATGAACATAGCGTGGATATGGTGAAGGCTCCTGACGTGCTTGGTGTTCATATGATAGGGACTTCAGATATTACATTGAGACTGACTGCCGAATGTAAACCCAACACTCATTTTGCGGTGATGCGCCAATTGAATGCGGAAATCAAAAAGGCATTCGAGTCACACGGGATCGATATCCCTTATCCGAGACTCGTCACTTATCATCGGACGGAAAAGGCGGAATCTTAATGGAAAAGAAACAATATCAGCTTGGTGATGTAGTACAGATGAAGAAACCTCACCCATGCGGCACGAACGAAATGGAAATTATCCGGATGGGCATGGATATCCGGATCAAGTGCGTCGGGTGTAAACATAGTGTGCTCGTACCCAGGGCGAAGTTTGAGAGCAAATTAAAAAAGGTGCTTAGGTCTGCCGCTGTATCAGAAGAGGCTGGAGCGGACGGTACGGAAGCAGGACAATAGGTAAAGAAACCAGCAAACAAAGGCTTTGATAATCTGCTTAATTAGGTATTGCATTTATAAGAGGGGCTGTGATATTATATTACTTGTCCCTTTTGGAATGCGGAAAGGTACCCAAGTGGCCCAAGGGGGCTGACTCGAAATCAGCTAGGCGGCGCAAGCCGTGCGTGGGTTCGAATCCCACTCTTTCCGCCATACATACAATAACCAAACGACCGATGACGGTCGTTTTTTTTGTTGGCGGAAAGGGGAGAGAACCCGAGGGGTTCATCGGAGCATAAGCATCGGCAGGAATACATCGCAGTCGGCCGGTAAAGCGGAATATAAAAAAGAATATTGCGGCCTATCAACGGCCTCAAAAACGTTTGTATACATGTTGAGAACGTGAAGCAGCGAGTTAATTAAGTTATCAACAGGACAATATCAGTTCGTCTAACCCAAAAGTTAATCACATGTTGATAAGTTTTGCTTTGCCGGATATGCCGGGGTTATCCACATATCCCATAACCTGCTGCTGCAAATGAGTGGTATATAGCTCAAGGGCTTCATTTTAATAGTGTAGAAAAAAATTGCAGCCATAACCAAAAGACCCGGCCATGTTTCCAACATGGATAGGGTCTATGCCTGGAAGGCCTATTGACTGCGGGATTGGCGGTAAATCGAGAAGCGGTCAATGACGTAACCCATGACGGTCCACGACAAAGTCGTGAGAAAATAGAGAAGCAGGGGATTTACGTCCGTATAAGTGAAGATAGGGTAAAACCAGGCCGGCACGCTGAGAGAGTAAAACAGTAAATAAATCGGGTCGTATTCGTGTCCGATATAATGGATCAGGCAGAGCGCGGCACCGATAATGGTAAGAATAAGGGTATATTTATATCGCATATCGTAATCTCCTTTTGAGTTGTCATTTACATGAAGTTATTGGTTCCCCGACGCGCCTTCCGATTCCGCGGCGGTCGGGGAGAGGGGGTCAGCCCCGAAACACTTTTTTCCACTTTCGGTTATGATTGGTGGTTTCGGGGAAGCGTTCCCCTTTTTTTAATGTGATCATTTTGGGATTGTTAATGCCCATATGGAAGGCATTTTCGCCAACTTCCATATACTCGCCGTCGTTCGGCGCCCTGTCGCCAGGACGGAATTGCGACCATTCACCCATGGCGGGTCACCTCCTGTTGTTGGTGTATTGTTAGATTTTCCACAAAACGACTTTAGCATTAGGGTTAATAATTACCATCCTGCCCTGTTAAAACAACATGATCGTGTGATGGTTTCTCTTGCTTTGGCATTCTATTTTTGCTATAGTATTATGGTGCGAGTTTAGGAAAACATTCTCGCTCCTTGCTTCTGACGGTACAAGCCGAATCAGAGGCCTTTTAGTCCAAAAGGAGGTGGCAACATGCGCAAATACGAAGTGATGTATATTATCCGTCCTGATCTGGAACAAGAAGCGGTTCAGGCTACGGTGGAGAAGTTCCAAAACATCATCAACAACGGTGGCGAAATTACGAAGCACGATCTGATGGGTAAGCGCCGTCTTGCGTATGAGATCAACAAGCATCGTGACGGTCATTATGTGTTGGTTCAATTCAACGCTAATAGTGAAGTCGTCAGCGAGCTTGACCGTGTATTGAAGATTTCCGACGAAGTCATTCGATACCTGATCGTCAAAGACGTAGCTTAAGGCTCCAGTGCCGTAATTGAGTTTGTTGACAACGGACAACGTAAATCACGGGTGTACGTTGCAACGGATCCGGGAGGGAAATACATGCTGAATCGTGTGATTCTGATCGGAAGACTGACACGTGACCCTGAACTGCGCTATACGCCCGCAGGTGTGGCTGTAACCCAGTTTACACTTGCAGTTGACCGACCTTTCTCAAATAATCAAGGCCAAAGAGAAGCGGATTTTATTCCGGTCGTAACTTGGCGCCAACTCGCGGAGACTTGTGCGAATTATCTTCGCAAAGGTCGTTTGGCAGCAGTGGAAGGCCGTATTCAGGTACGCAGCTATGATAACAATGAAGGACGTCGCGTTTATGTGACGGAAGTCATTGCGGACAATGTGCGCTTTCTGGAGTCGGCTAACAGCGGCAATCGCGATGAGGGTATGGGAATGGGTGCCGGCAGCGGCGGCGATGGAGGCGGCTACCGTGGAGGTTACGGCGGAGGACGCAGCCAACAGCAGGATCCTTTCCAGGATGACGGAAAACCGATTGATATTTCTGATGATGATTTGCCGTTTTAAGAGGCTTGGAACGGTAGGAAAACCCACGTAGAAAGGATGGAGAAACATGGCATTCGAAAAAAGAGAACGCTCTGAAGACCGCGGCGAACGCGGCGAAAGAAAGTTCAGCGGCCGTGGCAAAAAAGGCGGCAAGCGCCGTAAAGTTTGTTACTTCACCGTAAACAAAATCAAGCACATTGATTATAAAGATATTGAAACGCTCAAGAAGTTTATCAGCGAGCGCGGCAAGATTCTTCCTCGCCGTGTAACCGGTACTTCCGCCAAGTATCAGCGTGCACTGACGATCGCAATCAAGCGTGCGCGTCAAATTGCTCTGCTGCCGTACACGACGGAGTAATGTTATCTAAATAAGACAATCGGGGTAACCCGGTTGTCTTTTTATTTGGGCGTGCAAACGAAAAAACCGTGAAGTAAAAGTCCATGAGGATGGTTCCTGCAAGCGGTGATTATTTTTCTTCCCGGGGCATATCATGATATGATGGAAAGGTGAGAATCGCAGGACCTTTTAGATAGAGAAAGGAAGGGAGCAGCGTTGAACATCGCATTTTTTTTGGTGCCCAAGGATGACGTTATTTATTTATCTCCTCATTCCACCATACGTCAAGCACTCGAGCGAATGGAGTATCACCGGTATTCGGCCGTTCCTCTGATTGATGAGAATGGAAAATATGTCGGAACCATTACCGAAGGGGATTTATTATGGAAGCTCAAGCGTTCCCCTGAGATCGGATTTGAGAACGCACACAAAGTGCAGTTGAAGGAAGTACCTCAGCATATGGTAATAAAACCGGTCCGGATCGACCAGCAGATGGTAGATTTGATTACGCTGGTCACGAACCAGAACTATGTTCCTGTCATAGACGATAATGAAGTGTTTATAGGCATTATCCGCAGAAGGGAAATTATTGATTATTGTTTTAAGCTTTGGCAGTCCGAACAACGGGTCTAAAAGTGTGGTATAATTAACTAAAGCTTCATGGTAAGGAGAGAATCAGCTTGTCTAATATCGATAGAGACGTTGATTTGGCCAAACGGGCCAAAATTATCGAATGGCTGAAAACTGAGCTTGTGGATCAAATGGCACACCTGCTTAAAGGCATATGGGAAGGCAGTCATCACAGAATCGTTGACGGTCTGGCCAGTCTCATTGCCTATTGTTATATTCTCGGCCGCCGACTTGGCATCTCTCTACGCAATTTGGATGAGGTTATTCTGGACAAAATGAAGAAGCACCGTGAGGAAGGTCATCAATTGGAAGAATGGTACGGAGACATTTCCGCTTTGGAAGAACATTTGCGTAAGAGGTGAAAGGCTTGGAAGAACCACAGAAAAAGCGAATGTTCGGATGGGGATTCGCTTATATTTTTTTGCTCTTAACGATTTTTTTACCTCCGTTAAGTTTGATTACGGCTGCACTATTGATGGTGCCTGTGCTGGTCATGTATGTGAAGTTAGGTAATAAGCAGTTCTTGGCGCATTACACCATCTGCTTGGCAGTTGTATATTTAATTACATCGCTGCTTTTGGCCGGTTCTCTTGGAGCACTGCTTGTGTCGATATCGCTTTTCTTTCTGCCCCCGGTCATCCAGATGGGCAACTTGTATAAAAAAAGCGCCCCGGCACGAACCGTCCTTACGGCAGGTACGGTGACGCTCCTTGCGCAGCTGCTGCTTACCCTTGTTGTGACACAACTGTTTGGTCTCAATCCGGTCGGCAAACTAAAGCAGTTTATGATGGATAGTGTGAAGACGCTTCCTGTGGAACTGCAGAATATGATGGGAGTCGATCCGGATACGCTGATCCATATGATGGTGCTGATGCTGCCGCTGTACATGATCGGGTTTTCGCTTTTTTACGTGGTGGTGTCCCATGCTCTGGCCCGCAGGGTGCTTGTACGCTCGGGAGAATCCATTCCTGCCTTTAAGCCGATCAAGGATTGGATGCTTCCAAAATCGTTTGTCTGGTTTTATTTGATCGCGCTGATCATGGAAATGTTCGTAAGCGATACGAAATCGATGTCTTACACCGTGCTCTTGAACCTACTTCCGCTGCTGACGTTCCTGTTTTCCATTCAGGCGATATCCTTCTTGTTCTATGTAGCGCATGTGATGCATTGGAACAAGACCTTACCGATTGTTGGAATTCTGCTGCTGCTGCTTTTTCCGCCGGTATCTTTTTTGTTCAGTTTGCTTGGAGTATTCGATGTGGCGTTTCCGATCCGTGATCGTATTATGACTCGTAAGTGACTTTATAGGGATTAGGAGCGAATGAAATGCCGAAGTTCCTGTTGAAGCGATGGCATGGGATGCATATCGTATGGATTTTTGCCTTGCTGGCCGCGTTGACCTTAATTCTTTTTATATACCAATGGGTCATTGCTCTCATAGCCTTGATTTTGTGCTGCGTTCTCGGGTATTACACACTGAAGGCGGAGCAAGCGTTCCGTAAGGACTTAAACCGCTATGTGGCCACGTTATCGCATCGGGTCAAGCGGGCAGGAAGCGAGGTTATCCATGGGCTGCCGTTTGGCATTGTGCTTTATAATGAGGAAAAAATCATTGAGTGGCACAATCCTTTCGTGGCTCACATGCTGGGTGAAGATTCACTGATCGGGAAATCCTTGCTTGAGCTGTTTCCGGCACTTAAGAATCGCAAGGAAAAAGAATTAAAACTCGAAATGGCCATGAACAATAACATCTACGAAGTGCAGATCAATCCGGAAGAACGGCTGCTCTATTTGACCGATATTACACAGCTCAAATCGCTTCAGCTCCGCTATGACGAGGAAAAGCTGGCTCTTGGCATCGTGATGCTGGATAACCTGGATGAAGCGACGCAGGGTCTTGACGACCAGACACGCAGCATCATGATGGCTAAAGTGACCGGTGAAATTACGGAATGGGCGCAAAAACATAACGTTTATCTCCGCCGTACTGCGTCAGACCGGTATTTAGTCCTGATGGATCAAAAAGGGTTGAAGGCGCTGGAGCAATCCCGGTTCGAGATTCTGGACGACGTTCGGGATATCACGATCGAGCATAAGCTGCCGCTGACGTTAAGCATCGGCATCGCTTCCGGCACTTCGTCCATAACCGAGCTTGGGCATTGGGCCCAAACAAGCTTGGATATGGCTCTCGGTCGGGGCGGCGACCAGGCGGCTGTGAAGGTAGGCGAGCGGTTGTCGTTCTACGGAGGACGCTCCAATGCGCTCGAAAAGCGGACACGTGTCAGGGCTCGGGTAATTTCCCATGCGCTTCGGGATTTGATCAAGGATTGCGACAAGGTCATCATCATGGGACACAAATACCCGGATATGGACGCGATTGGGGCGGCCATCGGCGTGTTGAAGATGGCGCATGTCAGCAATAAAGAAGGCTACATTGTGCTGGAGGGAGTGAATCCTTCGATCCAGAAGCTGATGGAGATGATCTACGAGGATGAGACGCTGAACCGCTGGTTTATTACTCCAGAGCAGGCGCTGCAGATTACGAACTCACGGTCTTTGGCCGTTGTTGTAGATACGCACCGGGCGGTGATGACGCCGGAGCCGCGGCTGCTGCAGATGACGCAGCGGAAGGTAGTCGTAGACCATCACCGCAGGAGCGAGGATTTTATTCAAGACGCTACACTGGTTTATATGGAGCCCTATGCGTCTTCCACATGCGAACTGGTGACAGAGCTGCTCCAATATTTTCATGAGCGGCTTACCATGGGCATACTTGATGCGACGGCGCTGCTCGCCGGGATTGTCGTCGATACGAAAAGCTTCAGTCTCCGCACGGGGGCACGGACGTTCGAGGCGGCGTCCTTCTTACGGCGCAACGGGGCCGATTCCTTGTTGATACAGCAGCTGTTGAAGGAAGATTTGGAATACTTCATTCAGAAAGCCGAGGTCATCAAGAACGCGGTCGTCATCTTCGACCATATTGCGCTTGCGGTGAATGAGCCGGGACGTAAATATTCACAGTTGCTCATCGCCCAAGTTGCTGATACATTGTTAACTATGACGGGTATTATGGCCTCGTTTGTGATCAGCGAACGCCCGGACGGTCTGATCGGGATCAGCGCAAGGTCGCTCGGACAGATGAACGTCCAGTTGGTTATGGAACGGATGGGCGGCGGCGGTCATTTGACGAATGCGGCAACCCAGATTGAAGGCACAGTGGCGGAAGCCACACAGCGGCTCAAGCAAGTGTTAAGCGAGATACACGCAGAGGAGGGGCTGTTTGAATGAAAGTCATATTGTTGAAAGATGTGAAGGGCCAAGGAAAAAAAGGGGAAGTTAAAGAGGTTTCCGAGGGCTATGCCAATAATTTCTTGTTTAAACAAAACCTGGCCGCTCCGGCTACCGAGGGATCCATGAAGGTGCTGGAGCAGCAGAAGAAAGCCGAGGAACGCAGGAAAGCGCAGGAGAAGGCTGATGCGCAGGAGCTGGCCCGGAAATTGGAAGAGCTGACGGTGCAGTTGAAGGCAAAATCCGGTGCGGACGGCCGGTTGTTCGGCGCCGTTTCGAATAAGCAGGTGGCCGAAGCGCTGGACAAGCAAGGGATCAAGCTGGATAAGCGGAAGATCGTTATGGACGAACCGATCCGCACGCTGGGCGTGACAGAGGTTGTCGTCAAGCTGCATCCGGAAGTAAGCGCGAAGCTGAAAGTGCACGTAGTGGAAGAATAGGAAAAAAGCCTGATTCGGCAAAGGAATGGATAACGGACGTGAATGTCCGTTATTTCCCTTGTTATCCATGATGAGAAGCTTGAATATCAGGAGGAGATCAGGTGAACGAGAGTTTATTTATGGATCGTATCCCTCCACAAAATATAGAAGCCGAGCAGGCGGTGCTCGGCGCTATTTTGCTTGATGGAGACGCGCTGGTTACGGCGATGGAGCGGGTGACAAGCGACGATTTCTACCGCGGGGCACACCAGCGGATTTATGAGGCCATGATCGAGATTGCCGAGGCCAATGAGCCTGTCGATCTGATTACGCTGACCGCCCGGCTGCAGGATAAGAAGCAGCTGGAGGAGGTCGGCGGCATCAGCTATCTGTCGGAGCTCGCCAATGCGGTGCCTACGGCAGCCAACGTCGATTATTATGCGCAGATTGTAGAAGAAAAGTCGATGCTGCGTCGTTTAATCCGGGCGGCTACGCAGATTGTTACGAACGGGTACTCCGGGGAAGACGAAGTGGGGACGCTGCTCAGCGATGCGGAGCAGCGCATCATGGAGATTTCACAGGCCCGCTCCGGCTCCGGCTTCATTGCGATCAAGGATGTGCTGATGGAGGTCTTCGACAAGGTAGAGTTCCTCTTCAATCAAAAGGGGGGGACAACCGGGATCCGCTCCGGATTTACCGACTTGGACAAGATGACCTCAGGTTTTCAACGGTCAGACCTGATTATCGTTGCGGCCCGTCCTTCCGTAGGAAAGACGGCGTTTGCTTTGAATATAGCGCAGAATGTCGGGGTGCGGGAAAAAGAGACGGTCGCCATTTTTAGTTTGGAGATGGGCGCGGCTCAGCTCGTGCAGCGGATGATTTGTGCGGAGGCGAATGTGGATGCCGGACGAATGCGGACGGGCTTCCTGGAGCCGGACGATTGGGAGAAGCTGACAATGGCCATCGGATCGCTGTCGGAGGCCAACATCTATATTGACGACTCCCCGTCCGTTACCGTAGCCGATATTCGGGCAAAGTGCCGCCGCCTGAAAAAGGAGAAGGGTCTTGGCATGATCTTGATCGACTATCTCCAGCTCATTCACGGGCGCGGCAAAGGCGATAACCGCCAGCAGGAGGTCTCGGAAATTTCCCGTACGCTGAAGCAGATTGCGCGTGAACTGGACGTTCCGGTCATCGCGCTTTCGCAGTTGAGCCGGGGGGTGGAGCAGCGGCAGGATAAGCGGCCGATGATGTCGGACCTCCGGGAATCGGGATCGATCGAGCAGGACGCCGATATTGTGGCATTCCTGTACCGTGACGACTACTACGATAAAGAGTCGGAGAAGAAAAATATTATTGAGATTATTATTGCAAAGCAGCGTAACGGACCGGTCGGGACGGTGGAGCTTGCCTTTCTGAAAAATTACAATAAATTCGTAAATCTTGATCGAACCCATCAGGAGCCGGCGATGGCCCGGTAAGATTTGCGCCGGCCTGGCTTGTTGCACGGGGAACATTTTTTGTTTTAAAGAAAAGGAAAAGAATATGCGGACTACAGATAGGCATCCCGATTGGAATGCCGCTGTAGACCTGCTACATATGAATAAATTCCGAACAATGGGCAACAGACTATGTTCATTGTTCGTTTTTGTTGACTTTGCAGAGCGGTACTGCTAAACTAATCAATGGTGTATTGTGCCTTTAGGGCAAATAACAGGTGGTTTCCACCTCACGGGGGTAAGTGAATATGTCAACGGTAGTAGTTGTCGGAACCCAATGGGGAGACGAAGGGAAAGGGAAGATTACCGACTTTCTTGCAGAGTCTGCCGAGGTTGTCGCCCGTTATCAGGGGGGCAATAACGCGGGACATACGATTCTTATTAATGATAAAAAGTATAAGCTTACGATGATTCCATCGGGCATTTTTTATGCAGATAAAATATGTGTCATCGGCAACGGTATGGTTATCAATCCAGGCGCGCTGCTCGAGGAAATTCAATATATTCATGATAACGGCTTTACGACGGACAATCTGCGCATCAGCGATCGTGCCCATTTGATTATGCCTTACCACCTTTTGTTAGACGGTTTAGAGGAAGAACGCAAAGGCGAGAACAAAATCGGGACGACACGTAAGGGGATCGGCCCTTGTTACATGGATAAAGCAGCACGCAACGGGATCCGCATTGCCGATTTGATGGATGCGGAGGAGTTTACCCGGAAGGTCCGCCAAATGGTGAAGGAGAAAAACGAATTGATCGAACAGGTGTACGGATCTAAAGGTCTTGATGCCGATTCGATCATTCAGGAATATCTCGGTTATGCGGAGAAAATCCGTCCTTATGTTACCGATACGTCGGTAGTTCTGAACGATCTGATCGACGAAGGCAAAAAGGTGCTTTTCGAAGGCGCGCAGGGTGTCATGCTGGATATCGACCAAGGAACATATCCATATGTCACCTCTTCGAATCCTTCTGCGGGCGGCGTCTGCATCGGATCCGGAGTGGGTCCGTCCAAAATTCAGCACATTATCGGCGTAGCCAAATCTTACACTACACGCGTTGGAGACGGTCCTTTCCCGACCGAACAGATAAATGCAACCGGTGATTGGATTCGCGAACGCGGCAATGAATATGGTACGGTTACCGGAAGACCGCGCCGCGTCGGTTGGTTCGATAGCGTCGTTGTTCGTCATGCCCGCCGGGTGAGCGGAATTACGGGCTTATCCTTAAATTCGCTCGATGTGCTGTCCGGTCTGGACAAGGTGAAGATTTGCACGGCTTACAGATACCGCGGTGAAATCATCGAGCATTATCCGGCCAGTCTGAAGGTGTTGGCTGAATGCGAAGCCGTGTATGAGGAACTCCCGGGCTGGAACGAGGATCTGTCTGATGTCCGCAAGCTCGAGGATTTGCCGGAGAACGCAAGACGGTATGTCGAGCGGGTGTCTGAGCTGACCGGCATCCCCATTGCGATTTTCTCCGTTGGACGCAATCGTGAGCAAACCAACCTGGTGAAGCCCATTTTCTAATTGGAATCCGATCTTATAAAAAACATGGCCCTGTTCTCCTGATGACGGAGAGCGGGGTTTTTTTGCATATGTGCGGACAGCCCGATTGATTTCCCAGAAAAAGGTCAATACTGGAACTATGAACAACAGGCTGATGGGAGATGGGAAGAGTAATGAAATGGATGAGCTGGTTGCTGAAGCTAGGAGTCAGCGCAGCGGTCACTTCTTTATGCTGCGTGGTGGTGACCTTTCTCGCCGTGAATGCCTATGTGGATGTATTGTTGGACCAATATCAGATTCAACGTCCGGGAAATCAAAAGATCGAGTGGAACCGGTTTGTGAACCGTTTTACCGCGCAGTTGGGGTTCGGGACGAACGAGGCGGCTACCCCGCAGCAGCCCAGGGATCTGGCCGTTTCTGCCGATCCAGGCTCGACTTCTTCCGAAACCGGGTCGGAAAAAAGCGGAGGGGCAGACCATGATGGCAAGGCAAGCAAAGACACGGCTGACCCTTATCCGGTTCCGGAGGACGCGGTAGCTGTATGGAGCCGTCAATCCGGTCAGACGGAGCTGCCGGAAGAGGAAAGAAGAATTGTTGTCTCAAGTGAAGAGTTTGCCAAGAAGAAGGATCAATTGTCCGAAGCAAACAAAGCGAAAATTTTTTCTCTGCTGGTCCCCCGGGTACCGCAAGAGGAGATGCAGAGGATTTCCGTTATTCTGGAAGACGGAATCACCGCGGCAGAGCTGAAGGAACTGGAGGAGCTGCTTCAGAGGCATTTAAAGCCGGAGGAGTATCAACAGCTGCAATCTTTAATTGGAGCGCCCTGAGCCCGGTTTTTGGGCTTCTGATGCGGCATCTGAAAATAGGGCATGGCAAAAGACTGACCTCATGATCGTTGAAGGTCAGTTTTTTCGTCTTCGTTAGAACCAGCATACGCCGCCATATTTGCGGATGGTATCCTCAGCTTGCCGCCTCCGTGACGATTCCACGATAACCTGCAGCTTGGCTGCGGTTTCAGAGATCGACGTACCGATTCTCCCAAGGAGAGTGATATCAGGCTGCTCGCCTTTCGGGTGTAAAGCACCCGGTTCGAGCTTGAGATTAATGACGCCTTGCTTTAAAAGTGCCTCTGCGGCTTTTTCCATATCGTGTGGATTGCGGAAAGCCGCAATGATATTTTCCATTGTTTTACTTCACACTCCTGTCAGAATTTTTTCTGAAAATAAGGGATCACATGGGGTTTGGTTGAAATAAATAGACGGGGTATGGTAAATTTATAAAGGAGTTTGGGCACTTTGGTTGTTGTCCCTGATTTTAGGTGTTTTTATGTGCTAGGGTCTCAAGAAAGCAGTAGTTCCGTGTTATGTAGCACGGATGCCTATCCAATGCGGCAAAAAACAGCTTAAAAGGAGAAGAAGATGACAGTTTTCAAGATGATGGATCAATTCAAGGGTCTGGTAAAAAAGCTTCAACGCCAGAAGGCTGAGAATGGATCCGAGGGCTTGGCTGAGAGCTTAAGGGTCGAACCGGTGACAAAGGAACAAGGAACAACCACTCCTATCCCATTAAAAAACCGTATTATTAAACATAAAAGATTGGTTATTAAGTCCGCAGCCGTATTAAGTTTAATCGCTGCCGTCATCTGGAGCGGAAACCAATACGTGCAGGCGAATATGAAGGATTATTATCATGTGTATGCGAATGGGGACTCGATCGGAACCATATCCGATCCGGCGAAGGTCGAACAATTCAAGCAGAAGAAGCGGGAGCAGCTGACCAAGAGCGATGCGGACATCCAGATGGTCGTAAAGGAACCCAGACTCGAATTTACTCCCGAGAGGGTTTTTGGAACACCGGCAGAGGATGAAGCTGTTCTTAAGCAATTGGAACGTTATTTTTCGGCCTATCCTGTAGGCGTTCAATTGTTGGTGGACGGCAAGCCCGTAGGTATTGTAAAAGACGAAGCGACGGCCAAGCAAGTGCTGGAGCAGCTAAAAGCTAATGTCATTGCCTCTCTGCAGCAGAAAAAAGAACCGGGGAAGGTCGGCATATTGTCCGCTTCATCTGCCGGCGACGCTCCAGTAACTACGGAATTGCAGAAAGCGGATTTCGTTCAGGATGTAGAGATGAAACAATTGGAAATTAAGCCTGACCAGCTCATGAAGCCGGACGAGCTTCTGAATAAGCTGGCGACGGGCAACGCGCGGCCTACAAAATATACGGTTGTAGACGGCGACTGCGTATCGTGTATCGCCAAGAAGCTGAATATTCCAAAGCAAGTGATATACCAGAACAACCCCTGGATTTATAATGATATGATCAAAGTCGGAGAGCAGCTGGATCTTACCGTGATGAACCCGACACTGTCCGTGCGGACAGTAGAGAAGGTTGTGGAAAATCAGGAGATTCAACACGAGACGGAATACAAGCAGGACGACAGCATGCGGCTCGGAGAGACGAAGGTGCTTTCGGAAGGAAAGAACGGCATGAAGAAAGTGACCCTTCAACTGACGAAGGTCAACGGACTGATGGAAGAAGAAAGCGTATTAAGCGAGGAAATCGTCCAGCAGCCGGTGAAGGCCGTCGTGAAAAGAGGCACCAAGGTTGTATTAGGGGAAGGCACGGGCAAGTTTGCGTGGCCGGTCGTTTCGGCTACGATTACCAGTACGTTCGGGAAACGCTGGGGCGCTTTTCATAAGGGGATTGACCTGACGGGCAACCGCAGTATTCTCGCCTCCGATAACGGCAAGGTTGAGTTTGCAGGTGTGAAAGACGGTTACGGCAATATGATCATCATTAATCATATGAACGGGTATCGTACGGTGTATGCGCATCTAAGCAAGATTGAGACAAGCAGCGGCAAAATTGTGGAGAAAGGCGAAAAGATTGGAACGATGGGCAGTACCGGGGACTCTACAGGGGTGCATCTGCATTTTGAAATTCTGCTCAATCAATCGCCGCAAAATCCGCTTAAATATTTAAACCGCTAAGGATGCAAGCGGCACATAGATCAAGGGACATGGAGAAAGCAGGGCGGCAGGCCTTGCGCGCCATGTCTCTTTTTGCTTCAAGTTGTGGTAAAATAGTAGAATAGCTTCCATGAACAGCTGTTAGTCTTTGACAGGCGGTGAAGGAACGAATGGCGAAAATACTCGTTGTAGACGACGAACAACCGATTGCGGATATACTGAAGTTTAATTTGGAAAAAGAGGGCCATGAGGTCATCTGCGCTTACGACGGCGGAACGGCGGTGGATCTGGCTTACACCGAAGAACCGGATTTGATCCTGCTGGATTTGATGCTGCCGGTGAAGGACGGTATGGATGTGTGCCGGGAGGTACGGGCGAAGCTGAATACCCCGATCATCATGCTGACAGCCAAGGACAATGAGATTGATAAGGTGTTGGGTCTTGAGCTTGGCGCAGACGATTATGTGACCAAGCCTTTTGGAACGCGCGAGCTGCTTGCCCGGGTGAAAGCACACCTGCGCAGACAGACCAAGGTATCGTCCGTACCTGTGTCCCAGTCTCCGGAGGAAGAGCAACCACGGCAGGGCTTCCGAATCCTCAGCTTGTTCATCGATACCGACATGTATGTCGTTTATAAGGACGGTGTACCGCTCGATCTTACTCATCGGGAGTTCGAACTTGTGCAGTACATGGCCAAGAACAGCGGCAAGGTCATGACGCGCGAGCACCTGCTGCAGGCCGTGTGGGGCTTTGAGTATTTCGGGGATGTACGTACGGTTGACGTGACGATCCGCCGGCTCAGAGAGAAGCTGGAGGACGATCCGAGCCGTCCGGAATATATTATCACCCGGCGGGGGCTTGGCTACATGATGCGCAATCCGAAAACAATCGCCGGCAGCTACTAGGCGGGGGCGGTCCTGATGCAGAAAAATCGCATCCGCTTTTTTCAATCGATTCAAGCCAAGCTGATTATTATTTACGTTTTGCTGATTTTGATCGCGATGCAGCTCATCGGCGTGTATTTTATCCGTACGCTGGAAAGCTCGCTCAAAAACGAATTTATGGATAACCGCAATAAGCAGGCGCAGCTGCTTGCGCAATATGCGGAGACGTATTTGAGCGAAAGCCAAGATAACAAAAACACGGAAGCCTTGAAGAGGTCGTACGCGGATTTAAACGAGTTCGTCAACCGGTTGTTTGTGATCAGCAATGCGGAAATCCAGGTGATTGATGCGGGCGGTGTAGTCCTTACTACCTCGTTAGCCAGCAATCAATCGGTGATAGGCAATAAAAATACGCAAACCGAGGTCACCCGGGCGCTGCAGGGCATTAAGGACAACCAGCGCATGTTTACGGATTTTGACGGGGTCCGCAAGGTGGTCATCGCCAAACCGATCGGCTCGGGGGTAAGGGTGCTCGGAGCGGTGTATATCATTGCTTCAATGGAAGAGGTATACGATACGATGAACCGGATCAACCGTTTCTTCATATCGGGTACGCTCATCGCGCTTGCGCTGACGGCGCTGCTTGGAGTCATCCTGTCGGCGACGATTACCAATCCGATTAAGGCGATTACGAGACAGGCTACGGCGGTGGCGGAAGGCCGGTTTGACTTTGACGAGCAGATTCGGGTCATGGGTCAAGACGAGATCGGCCAGCTCGGAACGACGTTTAATATTATGGTGAAACGGCTTCGGGAGGCCTTGCTGCTGAACGAAGAGGAAAAAGAAAAGCTGGCCTCGATTTTGTCCAATATGAATGATGGACTGATTGCAACCGATGACCATGGGCGCGTGATTGTGATCAACCGCAGGGCCAAACAAATATTGAAGGTGAACGAGGATACGACGTTGGGGATGCATTTGGGAGAGCTGCTGAATCTAACCCCGGAGACGGCCCAGATGAAGGAAGAAAACGGAAACCGGTTGATGATGCTGCAATTGGTTCACGAACCGGAGGAAGAGCCGGTGTTTGTGCGCGTGACGTTCACCACCATTTACAGTAAAGGAAAAGGCGCGGCCGGAACGATTGCCGTCCTGCAGGATGTCACCGAACAGGAGAAGCTGGAGCAGTCGCGCAGGGAGTTTGTGGCCAATGTGTCTCATGAGCTAAGAACGCCGCTAACGACGATCAAAAGCTATCTGGAGGCCTTGGAGGACGGCGCCATCGAGGAGCCGCAGCTGGCGGCCAAATTCGTAGGCGTGGCGCGTAATGAGACCGAGCGGATGATTCGGCTCGTAACGGACCTGCTGCAGCTGTCCCGGCTCGATTCGAAACAGGCGATCATCAGTAAGGAAACGACGGATGTGGCTGAGATGCTGGAGGAAATGACGGATCGGTTTTCTTTTCAGCTGGAGCAGCGGTCGATTTCTGTTGATTTGGAAGTGGAGCAGGGTGTGGGTGAGATTATGCTCGATCGGGACCGTATAGACCAGGTGCTGGATAACCTCGTATCGAATGCGATTAAATATACACCGGACGGCGGGCATATCCGGATTCAAGCTACAAGACCGGTACAGTCGGTGCTGGAAATCTCTATACAGGATAACGGCATCGGGATCCCCCGGAAAGATTTGAGCCGGATTTTTGAGCGGTTTTACCGGGTAGATAAGGCACGATCGCGCAGTATGGGGGGGACGGGTCTCGGCTTGTCGATTGCCCGAGAAATAGTGAAAGCCCACGGCGGAACGATTCATTTGGACTCTGAACTCGGCCAGGGGACGCGGATTACGTTCACACTTCCGTATCAACAGGAGGAGGCGACCGGATGATAGAGCAGTTGAAGACGGCGGTACTGACCCTATTGGTTCTGGCAAGTCTGGTGCAAAGCTACTTCCTTGCTTACAGTTATCCGAAGTTTGATCCGCTGATGCCTCCGGATGAATACGTGAAGACCGACATGCTGGGAACGCAGGCCTCGATTGAGGAGATGCTGTTTTCGGATCAATTGGTGCTGCACCTGGGCAATGGGCAGCATACGGTGCTCTATCCCAATACGCAGCAGTATAACGATGTATGGGAGAATGTAAAGCAGCGTTTCATGGAGGATTTCCGTAAGACGAATGCGCTGCAATTAGGCTTGGATTTGGAGGAAGTGGGCAGCAAACAGCAGGGAGTGGAAATCCGCTTCCGTGACGGGCTGCCTATGAATGTGCTTCAACGGGTGATGCAGCTTAAAGGGGACTTGATTAATGAGAGTGACCTGATTACGCGGATATGGATTTTTGCCAAGGATGCCAACGAGGTTCGTACCATTCTTTTTACCGATACGCCGAACACCTTGTACGAGGTCACGAGGGCGGATTTTACGGTGAAGGATATCGAGCGTTTTGTCACCGTCGACCCTGATTTCATTCCGTATCGCAAGGCAGCCGCTGGCGATTTTTATTTACCGACAAAGCCGCTGCCGATGACAGGGTATCAAATGGGCTTTACGCAATTCACAGCAGATCAGCTGAAGCGAACCTTTTTCGTTGATCCGAGCGTAACACGGAATTTGACGGAGCGGGACGGATCGGAGATCCACACCGATGGCAAGAGAGGATTGCAGCTCAAAAATGAACAGCACTGGATGACCTATTCCGATCCTGTGGCGCCGGCGGACAGCAAATTGAATATTCTCGATAATCTGCTTTCGGCGGTGCAGTTTATTAACCAGCATGGAGGATGGAACGGAACGTATGCGGTGCAAAAGGTGCCTCAGCAGATGCTTTCAAACCATCAGGCCTTTGTTTTTCGCCAATATTATGGATCGTATCCGATCATAAATACGGGCAACGAAAATATGGGGTTTATGAAAATATCGCTGCAAAAAGGGATTGTCGCGAGCTATGAACGTTCGATTATAACCCCCGATACGAAGGAGGTTATCCGCAAAGAAGTTCAGCTTGCCGGCGGTGAACCCCTTGAGCAAAAGCTTGCGCAGTTTACCGGTACAAAGCAGGTGTACTCGGTATTTCCCGGTTACCGGCCCGTTATAAGGGAGCAAACGATGGAGCTGGTGCCTGCATGGGCGGTCGAGCTTCGCGATGGGACGTATGAGTTTCTAGAATAGGGGGAACAACGGATGGATTGGAGCCGGGCCAAAACGATATTGATTATGTCCTTTCTGCTGCTCAATATAGTGTTGGGCATCCAGCTCTGGTCCAGCCGTGCCGACATTCTTGAACTGGAGGCGAACCAGAGCGCGACGGCGGAGGAGCTTCAGCGGCTGGTGAAAAGCAAAAATATTCAAGTGCCCGCGGACATCCCGAAAGAACTGCCGAGGCTAAAGGAAATTGTGGTCAAATTCGACGAGAACCTGACGCCGGAGGAGCCGATTCCGCTTAAAACGCACTTCAAATTCGACCCTCTGATCAACAAGGGGTCCTTCAAGGATGTGCTCGGCCGGACCGGGATTGCGCATGCCGGAGAGTACCAGTTCGATCCAATGACAAGCCTTGGGGGAACCTATGTATTCCATCAGATGTACCGTTCACTTCCGATGTTCGAGGTGCAGCTGGAGCTGATCGAGGAAAACGGGCAGGTGACTGCCTATCGGCAGGGCTATGTGGAGGTGCAGTCCGAAGATGACCAGAAGGAACAAAAGGTCATTTCACCCTATATTGCACTTCGCAGCATGATAGAGAATTATTTGCCGTCGGGTTCTGTCATTACCGGCGTGAGGCTGGGGTATCACGGACAGGTTTACAATTCGCAAACGATGTATATGGTGCCGTCCTGGCGGGTATCGCTCGCCAACGGGGATGTTTATTTTGTTCATGCATTTAACGGTGCGGTGGAAGAACCGCAGCAAAACAATAAGTAAGAGATTGGGAGTTATGGGGATGGGAATGCGTTTTTGTATGCTGGGCAGCGGTTCTACGGGGAACGCCATGGTGGTGGCTGCCGACGAAGGCAAGGTGTTGATCGATGCGGGGCTAAGTGCAAAGAAGGTGGAGCAGCTTATGCAGGAGCGGGGAATGTCGCCGCAGGAGCTGGATGCCATTCTGGTGACGCACGAGCACGCAGATCATATTAAGGGGCTCGGGGCGATCGCGCGCAAGTATGATTTGCCGATTTATGCCAACGAGAAAACGTGGGAAGCGCTCGACAAACAGATCGGCGAGATTGCCGAAGCGAACAAATGCGTTATGCAGACAGGAGAAATTCGCGAATTCGGCTCTCTGCAGATTGAGTCTTACGCCATTTCGCACGATGCCGCAGAGCCTGTGGGCTACTGCTTTTATCATGGGGAAGAAAAGTTAAGTCTGGCAACCGACCTCGGCTATATGAGTTCAAAGGTGAAAGAGAAGATTGAAGATAGCGATGTGCTGATCCTGGAAGCGAATCACGATATCGAGATGCTGCGAATGGGCCGTTATCCCTGGAACATTAAACGTCGTATTCTAAGCGATGTAGGGCATTTATCCAATGAAGCGGCAGGCAGCGGACTGGTGGATGTGGTGACGGCGAAGACGAAGCGGGTATACCTTGCTCATCTGAGCCGGGACCACAATATGATGGATTTGGCCAGGCTGACCGTGAATAATATGGTAGAAGAGCGTCTGGAGCCGGATGATCACCGGGCTAAGCTGATGGATACATATCACGACCGTCCCACGGCCTGGGACCGGCTCAGCGAGGAGTAACCCTCTTCATCCTTCAAAACATTGGATCTGGCGGATCGCTGTGGCATCTTGAATTTCCAAAGCCTGTGCTTTGGCGGAAATCTCCTCCGCAGAGAGTATCCCTTTCTCCATGAGCAGTTCAATGACGGCGCTGAGCAGAAGGGAGTTGCGGTAATGTTCTTCCTTCAGGTCGGCTAATTGACCGATCCATGCGATTTCTTCGAGATGGGAATACATACGGCTGCTGGTCATAGGGCTTAACCTCTCTTATTTTCGGGGATGAAAGACTCATGTTCTTATTCTAGTCCAGTGTGAAGGAAAACATTCCTATTTTTTTAGATTCTCAGAATTCGAGATTTTAAGGTACAATAGTTGAAGCAAAAGATGCGGCTGGGATGATGGCTGAAAAGGTCTGGGATTCGCTGCATCACATCTATGTATGGGAATTGAGGGGGCGGCTGCGGTGAGTTTATTTGACGACGATTTCTATTCAACTAAGGTGTCATACAAGGAATCCTTGCGTTATTCCGCGGGCCGTCTGCCCAAAGGGTGGCTTGGCTGGCTGCTCCCGGCTATCGTCGGAGCGGCAGTTACGGCCGTGCTGTTTGTGCTTTTCGGCGGCGGCTCGTCGAACGATCCGGTGCAGCCGCAAGCGTTGGCTGCCTTTGCTCCCGTCCCGGGGAATGTCGCAGTCGGAGAAGAGAATGACCGGGAAATCAGCGATACGGTTGTAAGCGCCGCGGAGAGAGTATCTCCTACCGTAGTGAGCATCCTGGGTACCCGCCGGGAAGGGGAGAAGGAGCGGGGGAGTTCCATGGGGCTCGGCTCCGGCGTGATGTTCGAACGGGCTGGGGATAAAGTACACATCGTAACAAACAACCATGTGGTTGACGGCTTTACGAAACTGGATGTCGTGACCATTACCGGTGAGAAAAGGGAGGCAGTCTTGGTCGGCAGCGATCAGATCACGGACTTGGCGGTACTGGAGATCGATGGGAGCGGGATTAAGCAGGTGGCGGAGTTTGGCGATTCCGACGCGCTGCGGGCAGGGGAGACCGCCATCGCGGTAGGCAATCCGCTAGGTCTTGGCTATGCTCCAACCGTTACGAAGGGCATTATCAGCTGGCCGAAGCGGACGATCCCGGTAGCTCTTGGCCGTGAAGGCGAGTTCGATTGGGAGATGGAGGTCATCCAGACCGACGCGGCGATCAATCAAGGCAACAGCGGCGGCGCGCTGGTCAATCTGTCCGGCAAGGTCGTTGGCATTAATACGCTGAAGGTTGCCGATATGGGCGTAGAGGGTCTCGGGTTCGCAATCCCGATTAATCAGGCGAAGACAGTGATTCAGGCGCTGATTACAGATCAAAAGATTAAACGCCCTTATATGGGGGTCGTCACCCAGGATCTCCATTTGTTCGCCGGGACCGAGGACTTGAAGATTCCATCGGATGTCAAGCGCGGCGTCATCGTACTGGAGGTCACTGGACCGGCCAAGGTTGCGGGACTCAAAAGCGGAGACGTGATCGTAGAGCTTGACGGTAAGCCGGTGGACGGAACATTGGCTCTGCGCAAATACATATACGGTTATAAGCAGGTGGGTGATAAGCTCGATGTTACCTTTTACCGCGGAGCCAAGAAGAACACCTTGAAGCTGAAGCTGGAGGAGCTGCAGAATCGGTAAGCCATGAGCAGAGTTATCCGCTTGTTAGACCGGTATACATTGAGGTAAACTAGAAAAACATAAGATGATCAATTGTCTGAAGCATTCACGGCTGTTCGGGTTTGTGGGCAAAAGAAAAAGGGGTTTGACGATGTACGTGGTTTGTAAAGATCATTTGGAGCTGGCGATCGATATGTTCGTTGATGAATTCGAGGACGCGCCGGATATTGTCGATTTGGAGGAAGTCCATTTTACGGACTGGACACCCCCGGCGCATTGCGAGCGCTGTTCCGCGCCGGGGCGGTTTTTGGTTGTATAGATGAAAAGAGGCTTATGCCGGAGATGTCGGAAGGCTCGCTTAGGTTAAGCGGTCTTCTTTTTTTGTTTTGTTGGATCGTGAGGAGGATGGATTGGAGTTGAACATTCAAATGATTGCGGTGGGCAAGCTCAAGGAATCGTACCTGAAGCAGGGTATAGCGGAGTATGTAAAGCGGCTTGGCCCCTATGCCAAGCTGCAGATCGTCGAGGTGCCCGACGAGAAGGCGCCGGAGTCCATGAGCGCCGCAGAGGAGGCGCAGGTCAAACAGCGTGAAGGCGAGCGGATCCTTGCGCAGTTGCGGAGCGACGCCTATGTTGTGGCGCTCGCTATCGAGGGCCGTCTGCTTTCGAGCGAGGAGTTCGCGCGGCACGTGCAGGACCTGGCTACATACGGGCGCAGCAGCGTCGCTTTCGTGATCGGCGGTTCGCTTGGCCTCGCTCCCGATGTGCTTGCCCGAGCCGACCTGAAGCTTTCGTTCGGGCGCATGACGCTGCCCCACCAGCTGATGCGTCTTGTGCTGGTGGAGCAGATTTACAGGGCTTTTAAAGTGATGCGGAGAGAACCTTACCATAAATGACGGCTAAATTTTTCGTATGGAAGAGCGTAGAGGCGCGGAAAGAGGCTGGAGCGGGTAAGGTGGAATATGAGATAGATGAGGCCCGATTAGCTTGTTTAGAGGCTAATACGGGCCTTTTAAATAACACGAACAGGGATTCCAGATGACGAACCTTGGCGTGGCAAATCAACAATTCCGCCGCGTGATGATTCGGATGTTCGGAGGGGTGGCGTAGGGCCTAAGCGAAGTAGGCGGTTCCCTTATGAAACATCACCATCTCTAGCGTCGCGTACAACAATCGCTTTCACTATTTACACCACTATATACGCAGTAGGATATTGACCGGAGTGGGATGACCAAACGAAGACAAAATTGTACCTGGAGGGGAGACTTTGCTTGTAGAAAGCATAAGTCCCTTCGCCGTTTTAAAAAAATGCCTTTATCGTATCCGTAGGTCTCCTGTAACCTTTTTGTTTTGTGATACGCCTATAGAATGAACGCGCGTATCAAACAAAAAGAGGGAGAATCGGTGAACAGGTTCGTTTTCGCCTTATTGGGGCTTTTTCTCTTGGCTCAAACGGTGGCTGGGGTAGTTCAAGAATCCATCCATTCTGTCTATTACCGTGATAAAGCCATCGTGTTGTTGTACCATGATGTCGTGGAAAGTTTTGAACCCGGAAAGCAGAATCATTCTACCGTGACCATCGACCAATTTAGAGAGCACTTGCGTATGTTGAAAGAGAAAGGATTCCGGATCATTACAATGGATGCGTTTGTCCGATTCATGCTAGACGGAAAGCCAGTGCCGGCCAACGCGGTTGTGCTCACCTTTGATGACGGGTATGAATCATTTTACAACGTAGCCTTTCCCGTTTTGCAGGAGTTTGGCGTTACTGCAAGCAATTTTGTGGTAGGCGTTTCATCGGATTTGTTCAATCCGGATGCGGAGCCCCACTTAACTTGGGATCAAATGCGTGAACTCAAAGAGAAAGGCATGGGAATTTACAGCCACACTTATAATCTGCACCGTTATGTTCAGACCGACCTTCAGGGTCAAGTTGGACCGGCTCTAACCTCTCAGTTATATTTGGAGCAGAAAAAGAGACAAGAGGATGAAAGTGAGTATCGTAATAGGATATCCACAGATATGAAGTTCATGGAAAAAAGGCTGCAGCAAGAACTGGGTTTCCAGCCGAAGCTTTTGGCTTTTCCATTCGGTGCTTATAATACGGCAGTCGTAGAGGAGGGAGGAAGGGTGGGAATCGAGTTGTTTTTTACAATTGAGGAAGGTATGAACGTGCCCGACAGTCGGTTCGTACGAAGAATCAACGCAGGTGAGCCCTATATGACTGCAGAAGCGTTATGGCATTATATAAAAAATATTTTT
Organism: Paenibacillus sp. Pae15; assembly: GCF_024519685.1. Lineage (NCBI taxonomy): Bacteria > Bacillati > Bacillota > Bacilli > Caryophanales > Paenibacillaceae > Paenibacillus > Paenibacillus sp. Pae15. Next base: position 46,575 of record NZ_JALJRM010000007.1, read on the forward strand.
GAAAAGCACCAAAATGAAGAACCAAAAACCGATTATAGACGCCTATATAATAGTTGAACAGAAATGAAAGGCGGTACTTTATGGAATCCCAAAGTGAACATCGATTACTTGAAGAAATTCGAAGCGGTAAAAAGGAAGCTTTCGCTAAACTGGTGGAACCATTAATTCCAAAAGCTTATCATACCGCTTTGGCCATTTTGCGCTCACCGCATTTGGCGGAGGAAGCCGTACAAAATGCGATGATCGAAGCGTACCAATCGATCAAGGCAGGCAAGGAAATCCGACATTTTAATGGCTGGTTCAGCCGCGTTATAGCAAACAGGGCATTGGATCTTGTAAGAAAGGAAAACCGATTTGATGGTTTGGATATTGAATCGGTTATCGTAAACGACACTTCCTCATCACCTGTAGAAAAAATACTTCGAAAAGAGCAATCAAGTGAGATTTTGGAAGCGGTCATGTCCTTGGATATACAGCAGCGAACGGTCATTGTCCTTTATTATTTTCAAGAAATGAAAATCGATGAGATTGCGAATGTGTTGCATGTTAATGAGGGAACTGTCAAAACCCGGCTTCATCGTGCGAGAATCCGACTTAGCAAATTAGTATCGTTTCCGGACTTAAATACAAAGGTGGCTCAACTATGAAAAATGAATTGCAGTTCAAATCAGAGTTGCAACAGTCCTTATCCAAAGTTACCGTTCCGAATTCCCTATATCGTTTCGCAAAAGAAGTCCCCGATATTTATGAGAGGGAGCGGGAAACTTCTGTGATCAAAAGTAGACCCAACGGGCGGCACAAGCTCAATCTTTTTTCGATTTTGTCGAAGTCTGCGGCGGCTATTGCCATCTTAACCGGTACATTTTCTGTGGGTGTATCCATGTCCCCCGCATTTGCCGCTTATATGAAAGAAGTCCCCGGATTTGATATTGCTGTTGATTGGCTCAATCACTTAAGAGGTCAAGATGGAGTTCAAGTAGCTATTGAAAACGGGTACACGCCTATTGAGGCGAAAACCGCGCAATTTGGCGGGACCACCGTAACGATAAGTGATATCTATTTAACCGACGAGGAACTATTGTTTAAGGCATTCATTCGCACAAACGAATATGACGTAAGGGATGGCAAAAGCAACGTTCATATTGAAGTCGCTCCGATCAATTTACGAGGTGGTGGTTCAACTACGGGCACCACGATTGCCGAAACAACGGATGAAAGCAAAGGACCGGTCCTTCAAGTTTCTTATAAATTTCAGCTACCGGAAAATGCGGCGCGAGAGTTTCTGGCAAAGGAAAAAGAGCTTCAATTTGAAGTGAGGAAGCTTATTTTAAACCGAGAGATTAAACGTGCGGATATCGAGCAAATGGGAATGATTGCTGTTCCAGTCGATCAAAATAAACTGCTTCATAATAAAGTGTACGAACCCAATCAATCGCTTCCAATTGCGGTCTTCGACCCCGATCTGAAGGAACTCATTTTGGAAAAGTTGACCATTCAACCGACAACGATGAATGCGATTCTTTACGATAAAAATGGCTTGACTTTGGATTTCCCGAGAGAAGAGGGGATGGCTCCGTATCTGAAAGATGAGAAGGGAAATGTATATAAGTACGATCCGTCCGGTCCCGCCCTGATGCTGGAGGATGGCAAACAACAGTTGCCGTTTTCGTCGTCAATATTTTTCGAAAAAGATACGGCGGCATTGCAATTGCATATCGGTACGGTTTCGGTAACCGAAAAAGATCCGAGCGGCACCTTCGAACTCTCAAAGAATGATACTTTTCCCAAAACCGTGCAATTTAAAAAAAGACTTATCGTTATTGAGGGAGCGGAGTTCAAAAACGGATACATCCATCTAAAAATTAAAAAGGAATACCCTGATCAAAAGATTTTAGATGGCGTAAGGTTCTATATTCCGGATTATTACGCCGAAATGGCAAAAAATAAGGAAATTGGTAGAAACTTGGATGCCTTGCGTGAGGAGTTCAAGATAGAAGGATGGGAGAGGGCTGAAAGCAGCGATATAGGTTTGCCATACCTTGACCTTTATATCCCCGCACCTATGCTGGACAGCTATACGATCTCATTGCAGCGTGTGAACGCCAAAGTTGCTGTCAATCAAGATTACTTGATAAAATTAAAATAATAATATTCGGGAGTACTGAATATTTTAAAAGCGACCCCCAGTTCCATATTAAATGGTCTGGGGGTTTTATTGTTTTAGATCGCAAAACTGTGAAGATTTAGCCGTTATAGCGTGTAAGGTGAACCGTATCATCGCTAAGGGTAAAATATTAAGGGAGTTCATCAAGTCCCTGAGGCTGTCAGTATTGTTTGATTCAGGCTGTCCAATACGAAGGATTCCAGAGGGGCAATACAATCTAATTGTTGGGCGACCGCTAGACGGCTAAGCAGTGTTGCGGAGTCCTTGTGTAATGCATCGATAGTAAAGTCGAAAAAGAAGATTAATCTTGGTGATCTGCCGCCCGACTCTTCTTGGTGCCTGCGAACAATGACGGCCTCATTTTCATTGTGACTAGTTCCTTATCCATGTTGTCGTACCCCAGCACTCTTCCTCCATTGAACTTGCCTTCCATTGCCCGCTTTTCCATTCCCAGCCTCACTCGGAATTCCAGAGATATATTACGAATGCCTCTTTCCACGTCATTTATATAGCTGAAGATAAGCCTGATTGTTCAGCCAACTGTTCTCGCGTCATTCCTCTGAGTTTACGTACCCTACGAATTTGTTCACCTACCGTTTGCTTGAAATCCATTAAGTATCACCTCAACTTCATCTTAGCAGAGTGTGATTGGGACGATTATCCTATGACAGTGACAATTGAACTACACATAGATGGGCAGCTTGTTGTATAATGTCCTCGTATAGCAACTTCCAAGATTCTACATTTTTTGATAGGGGGTATCACAAAACAGAAAGACACTGAACAAATTGCTCCATGTTACCTATAACGGTCAGGACACTCCAAAGAAAAGGGGAAACAAAAGCAATGAAGAAAATGACAACTCTGCTTATCACCTTTGTATTACTGTTTGGTACAGTCGGCGCGGCGTCAGCGGCACTGCCTGAATACGGAGAGGAGTGGCAAAATGCACCTGCCAATTCGCCGACCGTGTCATTTACTGACCTTCCACCGACGCATTGGGCGTACAAGTACATAGCTGAAATGGTCAACAGAAAAGTGATCGATGGCTATCCTGACAAAAAGTTCCGTCCAGACAACACCATCACACGTGCTGAATTCGCCAAGATCATGCTGACCGCTTCAGGAATTCAAGCGAAAAAGGTGAATTATTCATCGTTTTCTGATATTCCGGTTACAAATTGGGCATCTCCTTTTGTGGAAGCCGTCAAGGACTACATGAGCGGATACCGTACTGCGAGCGGGGAGTATATCTTCAATCCTGCGTCACCTGCATTACGGGAGGATATCACGGTTGCCCTTGTGAAGCTCAAAGGATATGATATGAGCCGCTTGCCCGACCATAGCACGATCCAAGCTATGTTTAAGGACTATGACGGTATCTCCGAGTCTGCTAAGGATTACGTAGCCATCGCAGTGGAAAATGGGCTGGTTTCCGGGTTCCCGGATGAAACGTTCCGTCCGCAAGCAACGGTTACCCGGGCTGAAGCTACGGTAATGCTTTGGCGGGCCTTCCAGTTTGGAAATGACAACAAAACCATAGGCGGCGAACAAACGACCACACCGTCTGTACCGCCGGTAACTCAACCGGGTCAAACAACGAACCCAACATCGCCAACAACAAATCCGTCAACACCAAGCAACCCGCAACAACCATCACAGGCGGTGAAATTCAGTGTAGATACTTTAGTTGGCGGTAACGGTCAAGGGGATGTGGACGGGCCTGTACGCATGGCGAAAATCAACGTTGTCGACAGTATGGTTGTCGATAAGAATAACAACGTCTTTTTCTTGGACAGTCAAAAGAAGAAGATTCGCAAATTCAACAGTTCCAATGGAGCGGTCGAAACATACAAGACGATTAACCATGAGTTCAACTGGGATCTCAAGAATGGAAGTCAGGTGACCCACTTCGATTACACAAATTTGACGCCAATGAAACTGGCTTATAACTATGCAAACGATAAGCTGTATTTGGCATCAAATGTTTACCTGCCATCCAAATATGGAACCGATGCTGTTATCTATGATATTTCAACCGGCATCAACATGGCCGCTTATGGGCAAAAGTCCGGACGCTATTATGACTTCATTGCATTCCCAGATAACAACTCTGTTATTTATGGTATAACCGGGGCTCATGAATCGAGCATCTTTCAGGGGCAACTTTCCGCTCAGGCAGACCTTCTCGCCAGCAGTTCAACATACAACGACATTGATGTGTCTGACTATTATGGCTATGCTCCGGTTGCCACGGCATTTGCGACAGACAACAAAGTATTTGTTTTCGGTCGGAGCAAGCTCTATAGTGTTCAGTTATTTCCCCTCAAGGTGGATAAAGTCGTTGATTATGATAATACCCAATATGACAGCGTCACGGCTCACGAGGGCAAATTTTATTTGACCAGCGGAGCTACCATCTACGAATTGAGTACAGATGGAAATATGTCTACCTTTGTAGATGGAAATGACCTTATCTACAATGATGGCCTGCCCATTAAAAAGATCGATCTGATAAGCTTCGATAATAACGGCAATGTCATCCTCTATGATAAAGAAAGCAATGCGATCCGGCGTATCAACCTGTAAAATTCCGCATCATTACAAAGGAGGGAGCCGCGTGTTCCCTCTGCTTTTTTAGTCTGGATTCATGGAGGAAACCGTTTGAACAACAGCTACTACTGCAAGAAATGCCGAATGGATCACGAAATCACGAGTACTATCGGCGTCCGGCATCTGCATCATAATCTCACCGAGAAAGAGATCGCTAATTTCATTAATATCGCCACAACCATCCCTACATATGAGGTAGCCCGTTACGGAATCCCAAATGTGTTCGAGGGAACCGATGCATTTGTACGTGAAGTAAAAATCACTCAGACGCTTCAGGAGAAATTTCCGAATGTGGATGCATTTAAGACAACCGATGGATTGAAAGAGTGGCTTGAAGAGCAGTTGCAGGGAAGCAATAACGCTGCTGCCAATGCCCTAAGCCGCATTCAGGGGGACGCGGCTGGCGAAGTCGATTTCGTTCGGGAAATGCAAGGGCACATCCGCAATATTTTTACGAAAATTGATTTTCCGCGTAACGCGGCTGGCAGAATCGTCAGCAACAACCCCGGCATTGATGCAATAGAGTACAACCGCCTGACCGGGGAGATCATCAACGAGTACCAAGTCAAGACGCTTCGTTCCGCAGACAGCATCAACGAGACGTTGAAGGATTTTCTGAACAACGACCATTACAAACCGACCACTGTCCTTGTTGGCCCACAGGAATTGATTGATCGTGCCCATGAACTAGGCATTCCGAATCCGACAAAGGTGATGGGGACGCTTCAAGACAATCTGGACTCAGCCAATGAGTTGAGCAATAAAATCCTGAACGAGCAGCTTGCCGTTGGGATGACACCGGGTTCGGTTGCAGGCGAAATGATTAGCGGGGCGGCAATCGGAGCAGTTATTTCCGTAACGGTATCCGGCCTCGTCACTTACTTGCAGTATAAATCGGGGAAGATCACATTTGACGAGATGAAGATGAAAATGGCAAAGGACGGTCTAAAAGGGACCATAACCGGAGGTGCGTTGGCAGGCTTATCGTTGTTCATTCCGGGCGGTATCATCGGTGCTGGCGTCGGTTTCGTCGTCGGTGTAACACTTCGCCGGTTGCTGGATGAAGCATACGGCGATGGTATGTTTGGCGGAGTGTTGGAAACAACAAGAGCCGTACATGCTAATGTGAAACTCTTGAACAACGGTACGGTTTACGTCGCACAGCTTACCGAGATGAACGGATATACATTGGCAAAGGCTCTCTCCACCGTTGATGATATGATTGCCGACCGCATGCAGGCCGACAACATCTACACCAAGTTGGAGCGGGACAACGACAATAGGATGCGAATCGACTACAGTCAACAGGCAGACAGCATTCTATCCCGATTGGATAGCATGCGAAACCGTCTGCAAGGAGGACGATAACCTGTGACGCAAATGAATGAAAAAGCAGTTAGCCTCCCAAGCAAACAGCAGGTTAATGAAGTTGTTAAAGAAAACCCGCGGCTGGTTGATCAAAACCAGGTAAAGTCCATTGTTCAACAATCCCTTTCTCAGCTCTCATCTATTGAGCACCGGCTGGATCGGCTTGAAAATCAGGGAGTGATCGGGCGTGTCATTGGATCGATTACCGGTTCCACAAACAAAGAAATGATATCGCTCATGAGGGATTTGACACAAGCCCAACAGACAACAATCAAGCTGGTGCTGACGTTGGCCGTCTACCATGCACAAAATGTCGCGGTCATGGATGAAATCCTGGATGAGTTGGACAAGGCCAAGAGCGTCCATACTTGGACTGCATCGCATATTGAGTTTCTGTACGATCAAGTGCAGATGATCCGGGATACGCATCGACCGCAGAAAAAGCAATTGGCCGGAAGGTGGGCTATGTTTGCGGCAGGGTTGCTTGTATCGGTTATCGTGGCGACATATTTATTCTGGAATTAATAATATTAATATGCTGCGTGTTAGAATGATCAAGGAGCCCATTTTTGGGGCTCCTGTTTCATGTTAGACATATCTATGGTAAAGCAGAGATTGAAGTAGCAGTGGAAAGTAAAGATATATGTCGCAATAACATGACTGACAATTATTCTTGACAAAAGTATTGACAGTACTGCATATAAGTTTTTGTTTTTGAATAAAATTTATTTTTTGTCCGCTTTCATCCTCATTGCTTGTTTGTCTATGTTTTGCGCAACCTCGATCAATTGGTTTATGGGTTGGGTTCCGGCTAAAATAAGTGTAAACCCATTTCGCTGCCAAGTTATATAGCTGGTGCGATCATCCGGATTCTTTGTACTGAATTGATAAGAAAGAACATCCGCTTCCAGTCCGTTTAAATCCGTCGTTGATTTGATAACAGGATTTACACTACTTCCTTCAAACTGTGGAAGGTTAACCGCATTAGGAACGACGTCTAAAAGCATCCCCGATCTGTTAAAGGCATGGATTTCATAGCCTATTCCATTATAATCTGTAACCCGGATGCTCCCCTCTTGATCAGGAATCCGTGGTATTTCCATCCCAATATATTGCTCCATTTCGGAGTAAGCAGTAAATTGCTTGATATTTGGGCCCATTTTATCTATAACGTCAAACGGACCATGATTGCCAAAATGAAACTGCGAACCTCGAAGCAAATGTGGGTCTTCAGGCTGTTTTGAAACATCTTCATAGGTCGCGGAGTATATAAAATGTAAACCTGGTATTTTCATTAGGATCGAAGCCATTGCGGGCGAAGCAAATCCGGAATAAATGATGCAGGAGAAAACAATGGAGGCTGCCGCCGTGGTTTGTACCCAGCCCCACTTTAATCTCTTCTTCGTCTCTGTTTTCGCTTCATTCATTTGTTCAGGCAAGCGTGTTAATACTTCTTCTATACCATTACTGAAAAACTCGGGGACGGAGTTTTTCCTTTTTTGCCTCATATGTCTCAACGCTTGATCGATATTATATTCGTTCATTCACAAAACCTCTTTCGTTGTAGTGATCGCTCATGAATTGGGATAATCTTTTTCGTGCGCGATTAAGCCTGGATTTTATTGTTCCCTCCCTCTGTTCCAAAATCTCGGCGATATCCTTAATCGATAAATCTTCCATATAGTGTAAGAGGATGACAGTCCGATGATCTTCTTCCAAGCTGTTGATTGCTTCCTGCAGTTCAATACGGTTTTCGAAACGTTGATCGGCTGCAGGTTCGACTATTTCCCCTATGGGGATTACTTTTTTACGTGATCGGGCGATGCGCATACATTCCCGAATAAGGATGCGAATCATCCATGTTTTAAAGAAGCGAGGATGGTTCAATGTTGGAAGCGAAACATACGCTTTGATGATCGCCTCCTGCGCTGCGTCTAATTTTTCCTGATCAGATTTCAATATCGACGATGCTATGCGATACAGATTTCCCTCCATATTTTTTATCAATCTCGTAAAAGCATCTCGATCACCTTGCTGAGCTTTCCTTACGTCTTCTTCCATCCAGGTTTTCACCCCCTTAAAGTTATTTTCATCTATTTGAGTCCGTAACTATGGGGAAAGGTTCCCACATCCGTTTAATTTAGATCAACTTTTTTCATTTTTTATTGAATTCTATGGGCACTCGTGATGTCAATTATTGTTAATTATTATTCTCTAGTAGACAGAAATGAGAATTCGTTTTATGCTAATTTAGTATTTTAGTAAACATCTAGAGAACAGGAGAACTATCATGAGAAAGATACCAGCATCCCAGTCTTCTCCTAAGGCAGGGCTAAGCGAACGGTTTACTTCCACCGGGTTTATTTTGGCGGCAATCGGAAGCTCGGTAGGTTTGGGGAATATGTGGAAGTTTCCCTATATTACAGGACAATACGGTGGAGCCGCATTTTTCCTATTGTTTATCATTTGTCTCATTGTAGCAGGACTGCCGATTTTGCTTGCAGAGTTGACGATCGGCCGCGGAGGAAGGGGCAATGCATCCACTTCCTTGTTTAACCTGTCAGGCAAAAAATATTGGGGCATCCTCGGACTGTTCCCTGTCATAACGGCTTTTCTGGTCATGTCTTATTATGCCGTTGTAGTCGGATGGACATTGCATTATACAGTAGAATCGTTCACGGGCTTGCTGTTTCAATCGGGCGTCGACTATAAAGAGAAATTCGAATCCTTTGCCGGCGGATATATGCCGTTGTTTTGGCAAGCCGTAGTTATGCTGCTCACGGGGTGGATTATAGCCAAAGGCATTTCCGGTGGAATTGAAAAGTTTAATAAGATTTTGATTCCAGGCTTTTTGCTGATTTTGCTTATTCTTATGGTTCGATCCCTTACGCTTCCGGGGGCAGAAGAGGGGGTAAGCTTTTTCTTAAAGCCCGATTTTACAAAACTTAATGCGGAATCGGCGCTAGTGGCACTGGGGCATGCATTCTTCTCCTTATCACTCGGATTCGGCTGTATGCTCACTTACGGGTCTTATGTCAAGAAAGAGCAATCCTTGGGTGCCGCTACGCTAGCTGTTGGATTTGGCGATTTGTTTTACGCGTTGATTGCTGGCCTGGTTATTTTTCCTACCGTTTTCTCCTATGGGCTTCAGCCCGGCGAAGGTGTAGGATTGGTCTTTATGGCACTGCCTGTGGCTTTTTCGCAAATGCCGTTTGGATTTTTCTTTGGGGGCTTATTTTTCCTGCTGCTGGCTATTGCTGCACTAACCTCTGCGGTCTCTATATTAGAAGTGCCCGTAGCATACGTTATGCGCAAATGGCAGCTGAGCCGTAAAAAAGCTTCGGTGTATACATCAATCATCTGTTTTTTAGTGGGTATTCCGTCAACCCTTTCCGTTGCGGGAATCCTCGCCCCATTCCAAATTGGAGGCAAAACGATTTTCAATTTGGTCGATTTTACTACCTCATATATATTAATGCCGCTGGGCGGTCTTATCATTACATTGTTTACCGGGTATGCATGGAAACGTGCAGGTGAGGAAGCGGGACTGTCGGGCATCTGGTATAAGCTATGGATGTTCTTGCTGCGTGTAGTGTCTCCGATCCTGATTGTGCTCATTTTCCTGTATTCGGTAGGGCTGATTTCCTTAAAATAACTATATATGAACAAGAAAAGGGGAACAGGTATACTGTTCCCCAATCATTTAAGTAAAGCCTATTTTCATTCCAGGCTTAATTATAAAGCTTTGCGAAGAAGCTCCTCAAATCCTTTTTGTGTAGGAACCCTTGGATTGTTTCGGACAAGACGCGCGATGGTTAAAGCGGTTTGAGCAATATGCGGAATGTCTTCCTCGCGGATACCGATCTGGGACAGCTTTGTAGGCAGACCGATTGCGCGCAAGGTGTCCAATACCGCAGAGGATGCTTTTTCCGCGATCTCCCGGTCCGTTAATCCGTCCACATTCACATGAAACGCTCTTGCGATATTGGCCATTTTTTCAGGTTCAACATCGCCGTTGAAATCCATGACATATGGCAGAAGGAGCCCCGTCACTTCGCCGTGAGGCGATTTGACCAGACCGCCGATCGGATAAGCCAGCGCATGGGCTGCAGCTGTCCCGGCATTCGAGAAAGCCAAGCCTGCGAGCAGGCTGCCAAGAAGCATATTCGATCTGGCTTCTACGTTGCTGCCCTGCTGTACGGCGACGGTTAAATTGCCGGCAATGAGGCGAATGGCTTCCATGGCCAGCGCATCACTGATCGGAATGGAGCCTTGGAACAAGATGCTGCCTTCCGCTTGAATATACTTATGGTTTTTGGCTGTATAAGCCTCAATGGCATGCGATAAGGCATCGATTCCGGCACATGCCGTTACGTATGGGGGAAGCCCAAGCGTTAATTCGGGATCCAGCAAGGCGACAGCCGGGCGAAGGTAATTGTCGGAAACGCCTACCTTAAGATTGTTGTCCGTATCGGTAAGTACCGCAACGGATGTGACCTCGGAGCCCGTTCCTGCTGTCGTTGGTATGGCAACTAAAGGAGCAATCGGCCCCGGAACCAGATTCTCTCCAACGTAATCCAGCGGATGTCCGCCGTGAGCCATCAATAAGGCCACCACTTTCGCCAGATCAATGCTGCTGCCTCCGCCAAGAGCGATAACGGCATCGGGATTCAATTGATCCTTGGCGAATGCGAAACACTCTAATACCGAGCTTACCGGAGGTTCCGGTACAGCTTTGTCATACACGACGATCGTATAACCGGCGTCTTGCAAAATAGAAATGACTTTATCGGCAATGCCCGCTTGCTTGATTCCCGGGTCGGTAACCAGCAGAACGCGGTTTGCTTTAAGACGCTTCAACACTCTGTCCAATTCACGGATGGCACCATTACCAAATACGATTTGTCCCGTTGAGAAATACTCCCAGACGTTTCTCATGTTCATACCCCATTATCTATTAAGATATAATAATCATTCCGGCTGCTTATTGCATATGAATAACGACAATCTTCTCATCCGTCATTTCTTGAACCGCATGATGAGGGCCTTCTTTTCCGGTTCCGCTGTCCTTGACACCGCCATAAGGCATAACATCCGCACGATAAGTGGAAACGTCATTGATGATTACGCCGCCGAACTCCAGTTCATGAGCGGCACGCATGGCCAATTGAAGATCATTGGTGAAGAACCCGGCCTGAAGTCCGAAGCGGGAATCATTGACCTGACGGAATGCATCGTCAATGTCCTCGTAAGGCACAATACTGATGACAGGCGCGAATACCTCTTGGCACATCACTTTCATGTCAGGGGTGGTGTTCGTTAAGATGGTAGGCTGTAAAACAGCTCCCTCCCGTGTACCTCCGAAAGCGATCTTGGCGCCTTGCGCCACCGCTTCTTTAATCCAGGATTCAGCACGAATCGCTTCTCTCTCGGCAATCATCGGGCCGATATCGGTTGAAGGGTCTTTCGGATCGCCGACCTTCAGCTTTTGGGCAACTTGGATGGCTTTGTCTACAAACTCGTTAAATACGTCTTGGTGAACATAGACGCGCTGAACCGAAATACATGCCTGACCGGCATTGGAATAGCCGCGTGTGACGCAGAGCTCCGCCGCTCTTTGCAGATCAGGGGCGTCCCGATGCACGATGTTGGGAGAATTGTTGCCAAGCTCCAACGTCACTTTGCGGATGCCTGTCGCGCTCTTGATATGACGTCCGACACCCGGGCTGCCCGTAAAGGTGTACATTGCGATGCGCTCATCTTCCAACAAATATTGGCCCATTTCCGAGCCTAGGCCGTTGACCACATTTAAGAAACCTGCGGGAAGTCCGGCTTCCGTCAAAATTTCAGCCAATTTGCAAGCGATGATGGGCGTCATCTCCGCCGGCTTTAATACAATGGTATTTCCGGCTGCAATGGCCGGCCCTACTTTATGGACAGTCAAATTGAACGGAAAATTAAAAGGAGTAATCGCACAGACCACGCCTACCGGAACCCGAATGCTGAAAGCCATTTTTTGGTCATTGCCGGGCTGTCCCAAAGGAATGCCTGTACCGGCAATGCGCTTGGCTTCTTCCGCCGATGCAATGAGCGTTTGGGTGCCTCTGTCGATTTCGGCAAGCGCGTCTTTCAGCACTTTTCCTACCTCGCGCACCATCACAAGCGCCAATTCTTCCTTGCGGTCTTGAATGATGCCGGCGGCTTTCATCAAGATATCGTAACGTTGGGTAGGGCTCAGTTTACGGGAACGGAACGTTTCGAGTGCAGATTCAACAGCTTTATTTACGGTTTCTTTCGATGCATTCCCTACGGTGGCTATCGCTTCTCCCGTGTACTTGTCGTAAACCGTAAAGTTGTTCTCATCATGGATCCATGTTCCGTTAATGTAATGACCGTAAGTTTCCATGTTCTCTCTCCTCCTCAGGCATGAGTAAAATCTGTTTTTGGAAAATAACCTGTCGAATCGAAGCTCATCTCTTCCGGTTCCCCGAGCACCTCAATGTGAGGCTGATTGAGAATTTCCGGCAAAAGCGGTTCCGAAACGTATAGATATTCCAAATGAAGCGTATTTGGAATGCGGACAATTCTGGCCCGCTCCGGTTCTACGCCCCAATTGGAGCGGAGTGCAGTCTTCAATGCCTCACGGTCGTTGTCGAGCACAATCGGCACGGCCGCCCGGGTCAAAAATGTGCTGGTGATGACATTCTCGTTCATCTTTTGAAAATCAATTTGATCAAACAATCGTTTGGTCGTTACATCCGCAAGCCCGATGCCCAGCGCATTGCCATGCGACTCCTCGCTGACATCGCTCGCGATAATATATTTGATACGCGGACTGCTGGGCTCAGGAACGCCCAAAATCCGGATACGTCCGATAATGTTCGTATCCATTCCGGTTCCGCTGTAGTTTTTTCCAATTTCATCAACAATAAGAACATCGATATCCTCAACAGGAAGCTTAGGCATTAAAGCGGCGGATTGCCGAAGCAGCTCTGATTCACGCTGCGGGATAAGCGGCGTCGGGATCGCTTCAATGATAGCGGTTTGTTCAAAGGCATTTTCTACAATGCCCACGCCGCACACAATATTCACTTTTTGGAGCATCACCTTGGCGACTTCTGGCATGATGTCGCGAATGCCATGCACGCCATAGCTGTGAATCAGCAGCGCTTGCTTGTGCTTGCCCATACCAATCGCAGCCATTTTCATCAGACCGCTCTCAATGCCGATCGGTGATTTGAAATCGGTATGCACCTTGATTCTTCCCATGAGCAGGACGCCGTCAGCTTCTACAGCATATTTATCTACAAAGACCGGCATCCCTTGGGGAGTTTCACCTACCTGGACCACTTCCATGGAAGACAGAATAGGCGCGCCGCAGAAGTCCTCGGTGACTCCTAAGCTCTCCAGCACTTCGACTTGGCCTTCCGCTGTTGCGCCGCCGTGACTTCCCATCGTTGGAATAATGAAGGGGATTGCACCGATCTTCTTCAGCTCTTGAACCGCCGCTTTCACGATGGTCGAGATATTGGCAATTCCCCGACTTCCCACGGTAATCGCAATGCGTTGGTCCGGCTTGATTTTTTCAGCCAGGCCGACCTTTGCGAATTCCTGCGCGATGGTCGCATCAATGTCGGTTACAACAGGTCCGGTAAATCGCTGCTTAATCTTCACCCATTTTGGAAACAGCATGGTTTAGACAGCACCTTTCTAATCCGAATAGTGTATTCTATCTCTCTACCCAAAATAACCAGACTTTGCGCTTATTTAAATAGTTGAGGCAAGAGTAGTGAAATTTTTGGAACATAAGTAATGATTAATATATCCACGACAAGCACGAACAAGAAAGGAACCAACGGTCTCATAATTTGTTCCAATCGTATACCTGCAATTTGACAAGCGACAAACAGATTCACGCCGACAGGTGGTGTAACCATACCCATAGCCAGGTTGACGATCATGATCATACCGAAGTGAACAGGATCGATGCCGAGCGCAACCGCTACAGGCGTTAACAGCGGAGCCAGAATAATGATCGCTGCGGAAGTTTCAAAGAACATACCCACAAACCAGAGCAATAAGTTGATCAAGAACAAGAAAACAATCGGGCTGCTGGAGATGGAAGTGAAGAACTCTCCGATTTGCTGTGGAATTTGTTCACGGGTCAAGATCCATCCGAACATACCGGCATTGGCAATGATGACCATGATGATCGCAGTCGTAATGGACGACTTGGCGAAGATATTCACAAGATCCTTCCATTTAACTTCCTTATAAATAAATACTCCTACGATAAACGCATAGGCAACGGCGACAACGGACGCTTCCGTCGGTGTAAACAATCCGCCGTAAATTCCCCCGAGAATGATGACAGGCATAAGAAGTGCGAGCAAAGCTTCTTTGAAGGCTTGGACTTTCATCGCCATGGTGATTCCCGATTTTCCTTTATAGCCTTTACGCTTGGCAATAAACCAGCAGGTGAGGATCAGGGAGAACGAAATCATAATCCCGGGTATAAAACCGGCCAAGAACAAATCGCCAATGGATACACCTGCGGAAATACCAAACAGAATCATTGGAATAGAAGGAGGAATGATAACCCCTAATTCACCGGATACCGCTTGAGTAGCGGAAGCAAACCGGATATCATAGCCGCGCTGCACCATGGCCGGAATCAGAATCGACCCGATGGCTGCAGTCGTAGCCGCACTGGAACCGGAAATGGCGGAGAAGAACATGGCCGTTACGACGGTTACAACCGCCAGACCGCCCGTCATGCCCCCAACGAGGGAGTTAGCCAGGTTGACCAATCGACGTGAGATTCCGCCGGTTTCCATAAGAGAGCCGGCTAAAATAAAGAAAGGGATAGCCATTAGCGGAAAAACGTCCAATGCCGCAAACATCCGCTGAACCAGAACAAGCAAAGGCATGTTGCCGTCGCTAAGAACAGCGATCGTAGAAGCAAGTCCTAATGACAGTGCTACAGGCACGCTGAGCAGCAGTAAAATCAATAAAGAAACAAGCATAGTCAGCGCCATACGTTATTCACTCCCCGAAAATACTTCTTTTTGTTGTCCGTCTTTTCCCACAATGGTTTCCAACAATACAGCGATTGCGTTTAAGAGCATGAATATACCGCTAACGGGAAGTGCCGCATAAGGAATCGACATCGGGATACGCAGGCTTGGGGATTCTTGCGCCGAAACATGACCCAGCATCTCGAATCCGTAATAGACGAGAATAAAAAAGAAAATCATGGTAATCACTGTAACCAGAACGCGGACAATCCGCTTCAAGGTCGGATTCAAGCGTTCAACAATGGCCTCCACGCCGATTAATGCGCTGTAACGAACCGCCAAGGCCGTACCCAAAAACACAAGCCAGATCATGCAGTAACGCGCCAGCTCCTCCGACCAGTCGGGCATTTCAACATCAATATATTTACCTGCAAAGCGAATGACGACCTGGAATACGACAGCAACCGACATCACGGCCAACAGCAGCGCGCACAGGTAGCGCAACAGCTTATTCAATCCGTCTATATATTTAATGATCGTAGTCATACGTTCACATCCTGTCCTTATCTGTGGGATGGTGAATGGCGGATGAGAATCTCATCCGCCGCGGTGGCTCTCTTGATAGCTTATTTTACATCCTGAATTTTTTTGATTAAATCACCGAACTGCGGCTGATACTTGTCATATACCGGCTTCACGGCATCTACAAAAGGCTGAATGTCCGGCTTTTCGTTAATCGTCATACCTTTTTGAGCCAACTCTGTGAGGTATTGCTTCTCCATGTCTTGTACTACTTGACGCTCGTAGTTTCCTGCTTCCACAGCGGCTTCGCTAAGCGCTTTCTGCTGCTCTGGAGTCAGGCTGTTAAATGTGTTTTTGGAAACCATCAAAAGCGACGGAGAGTAGAAATGGCGCGTCATGGTCAGGTGCTTTTGAACTTCATTGAAACGGGAGGTGTAAATAACCGGTACCGGATTTTCCTGCGCATCGATGACACCTTGCTGAAGCGCGGTAAACAGCTCGGTAAAGGACATTGGAGTCGGTTGGGCGCCAAAGGCCTTAAAGGTATCGCTGTGGATCGGATTTTCCTGGATCCGGATTTTGATGCCTTTCAGATCTTCAGGCTTGTTAATGGCAGCGTTTTTATTTGTTACATTACGGAATCCGTTTTCCCACCAGGCCAGTGTCGTTACGCTCGGCAGTTTCTCTTCCACTTTCTTACGCAGATCTTGTCCAATTTCCCCGTCGAATACTTTATGTGCATGATCGGCGTCGCGGAACAAGAACGGCAAATCTACAACGCTAATTTCCGGAACGAAACCGTTCATCGGAGCCGTCGAAGTCAATACCATATCGAGGCTGCCCACATTCAAGCCTTCAATCATATCGCGCTCGCCGCCAAGCGATCCGTTAGGGAAGATCTGAAGCGTAAGCTCGCCGTTGGATTTTTGCTCAACCAGCTCTTTAAACTTTTCCATCCCTTTTTGATAATGGGACGTATCCGCCAGCGTATGTCCGATTTTCAGAGAAACCTTTTTCGCTCCTCCTTCTGTGGAGCCTTGCGATTGTCCGCCTCCGCCGCATGCCGTTAAGGTGAGGACAGAAGCAAGTGTCAAAACAGATATTAGTTTTTTCATGATATACCCCCTGATACAATGTTATGAAGAAATCGTTTTCAATAATAAAATACACGAAATTGTTGAATATTACAATACCTAAATTTCAAAAAAAGTGATGTAAAATAAAACGATTTTATATTTTGCATCATTATTTTTTCAAAATAAAACAATTTCAAGGAATTATTATCCAATATTATTTGAATCCATCCAGCCGTTATTAAACCAAATACAGGATTCATTACCCATTTGTGCAATAAAGCAACATGATCCAAAAACAAAAAAGTCACCCTTCCGTTTAAGGTGATATTTCACCTGACGGTTTCAAGTGACATGGTAAAACTTTGCTTAATATGCTATCAATGCTTGTCCCTTATCCATCGGCTTTTTCAATTTCCTTGATTTTACGCCACAATGTCGAACGATTAATACCGAGCCGTTTGGCTACCGCCGTTTGGTTATAATCCTCCTCCTTCAGAACCCTGGAAATGATTTCCTTCTCCAATTGATCTAATGTTTTGCCCGCAATATCAATCCCTTGAACATGTGGATGGTGGTTTGCGTTCATATCCATTTCCTCTAAAAAAGGCAGCACTTCTTTCAGTTCGATGAAAGGGCCGGATGTAAATACACACATTCTTTCCACCATATGCTTTAATTCCAACACGTTGCCCGGCCATGAAGCATGGGTTAATCTGTCCAAAACCTCTTCCCGGCAGCCTACAATTTGTTTTCCGAATTTCGGATTGGCCGATACGATAAACCAGCGCACCAATTCCCGGATATCTTCTCTCCGTTCCCTTAAAGGAGGGATAACAATCGTTCCTCCATTCAAAAGATGGTATAAATCCTCACGGAAACGGCGTACTTCCACCAGCTCATGCAGGGACTCGGAGTGGGCGGCAATGATACGGACATCAATAGGGATCGTTTTGCCGCCGTTTTGACGGGCCACCTTCTTTTCCAGCAAAACGTTAATCAGCTTGGCCTGCAGTGGGAGCGATAATTTTCCGATGGCATCCATAAATACCGTTCCGCCATGCGCAAGCTCAAAAATCCCCGGCGTCTGCTCTTCGTGATCGCCCAGGAGTTCAAGCTCCATGTTTTTTTCATTGAAGGCTTCGCAATTGATAAATAAAAACGGCTGGTTTTTGCGACCGCTTTCATTATGAATTGCTTGAGCCAGACTGTGCTTGCCTGTTCCCGGTTCACCGTAAATCAAAAGAGGTGTGTCTGATTTGCAAAATCGCTTGGCCGTGCGGATCACCTCTTTCATAGCCGGGGAACTGGCAACGAGGTGATTGAAATGCTTGGTAGCCCGCGAGCTTTTGAGCGATTGCTTTTGACGAACCAGGCTCTCCGTTTCCTGGATATCGCTTACCGTCTGCAGAATCGTCAGCTCGCTTGGCGGGTTCCCCTGAACGGCTAAAGGCCCTTTGTTCAAAATGACGGTTTCCCCGTTCACCTCGATAATTTCCTTGGTACCGGGTCCGTTTGTCGCATCACAGGGGGCGCCTAGTGCAGGATGAATCGACTTCAGCTTTTGTGCCGTCGCTTGCTCTTTCGTAAGATCAAGCAGCTTTTCCGCTTTATCGTTCAGCACCTGAACCTTGCCTCGTTTATCTGTCACCAGAATTCCGTCAGGATAGTCCCGTATAATCGATTCGTATAATTGGCGGAGAGTCCTCTCTTTGGCCGTATAGTAAGCGACCTTCTCCGCTTCTTTGAGCGCCTCTTCCACCGATTCTCTTCCGGAGGTGATCAAGATGGCCTTCAGACCGAATTGGGATGCGGTATAAGTAGATATCTGGTCCCCTATAATGACTTGGATGTTTTGCTCTATGGCCGATCGGATCTGGTCTTCAATTTCCGTTTCCGTACTGATCGGAAAGAAGGTAAGATCCATTTCGAGCAGCTTTCCAACCTCGTCCGCACCTTGAATCGTATTGTGATAGCTCATGACCCCGATTTTTTCGGGATACCCCTTGATCAGCGTGAGCGTCCGCAAAATATCATAGCCTGAAATTTTCACATCTACTACGGGAAGCTGACAATGCTCCTGGAGCAGCAGGGCTGTAGCCCCTCTGCTGATAATCACGTCAAATCCCTTATTCTCGTACTCCTTGGCGATGGCCAGGCCTTTGTATAAATCGCCCATTTCCACATGAATATTTTTATGCAGGTCCTCATTGACTTCCAGAAACAATTCCTTTAATCCTTGATAAGGTGCTATTACTAAGATTTTGTTCATAGGAGGACCTCCGGATCGATGTGTTGCATTTTAGTACACTCATTGTAGCCCAACTCCTACAAGGTTTCAACACTGAAAATAAAACTTGCCGCTGGCAAACAGTAACCAGAATCGTACTGTCGGCAGCGGCAAGTTTTTTATTTTACAGTAAAGCCTTTAACTTGAACAAATCGGGCTTGGGTTTAGAGAGGGGGTCCGGGTTTTGGGCATTTACGGGTATAGGAGGCGCTGGGCGGCGCAGCTCGGTTTGAATCCCCTTTAGGACGGCTTGAATGATGTGATTGACGGCTTTATTCATCTCCGTCTCATCCGCAGCAGGCGATGGCCGTTTTTCCTTTTCCTGCACCGCATCCAGGATGTAGTCTATCCCTTTTGACTTGATATAGTAATTGAGCAAGGTATATTGCTCCTCCAGCCCGTTCAATTGGCGCTCGGCCTTTTCAATAAAAGCCTCTTTGCAAAATCGCGTCAGACGACGGTTTTTCAGCAGTTGTCTATAAAAGGTCATTAAACGATCAGCTTTGCCCTTGCTTTCAAGGTCACTGGAATTCAAATGAAAAACAATAGATCCAGCCTTGGCCACGTTGATCAGCTCCTGATTAGGACGGCCTGCCGATTCTGGCTTTCCACCGCGTCTTCATTAGTTTTGGAAAGCAATAATCCGAATTTCCAGAACCCCCGGGCATTGGATAATTGATAATCCTCAATCACGGTGATGTCTTTAATAAAATCTTTAAACCAAGGATGCAGTACCTTTACACCACCGCCTGTTAAAATCACCATGTCAAATTTGCTTCGGTTTCTCCAACGGATTTGAAGCTCATTGATGATGTATTCAGCGGTTTCACGGACAATTTTTTCTTTCATGTCCTGAATAGGAATCGTCAGGCGTTTGGAAGCCTGGTAGATGGAGCGGTCGAACTGCATCTCAACACTTTTTGGCGTGGCGAAGGCATCAGGGCTTTGGGCATTGATGTAATCGGCGAGACGTTGATAAATTTCATGAACGCCTACGGGGATGGTATGCCGGTCTTCGGGGATCGCCCTTAAGGAATCGATTCCGTCAATATCCGTCGTACCGGAACCGATGTCTACAATGCCGATATAAGAGGTTGCGATTTCTTTTCTGTCAATCAGTCCTTCTTCGTCAATGTATAAGTCCAGTATACTTCCAAGCGGCTGAGGCAGAATCTTGCATTCCTTCACATGAATGATCTTCTGTTGGCCGTTCATCAGGATATTGTGTTTGCCCTTGAATACACGGGCAAGCTCCTGTTCCCGCTTCGTGCCTTTTTCTCTTGAAGGACATCCGGTAACCAGAAAGACGTCGAATGACCCTTCTTCATTGATCAAGCTGGCTAAGCCGAATTGACTCAGCAACTTGTAATATTTTTGGGCATACCGGTCTTCGCTGGTATAGGTGGACAGGAATTTACCTTTGGCTGCATTCACCTCCTGCCCCCACATATATTGTTCACCTTCATACAAGCTTGACTCAAACTCGTTATATTGGATATCGCCTACGCCTGTGGAATCCTCTCTTCTCACGCTCTCTTTCGTCAGAAAGCCGCTCGGAAGAACCAGCCCGTTCACATCCTTGCTGTATCCCTTAAAATACCCGTTTCCATGATCAATTCCCATTACTATAAGATTGCTCAAGTATATCCCTCCATATCCTTATGTTTGGGTGAAAATCCAATATACAAAATAATATGGCGACGGGGGCAAGGATGTGACAAATACCTAAGCATTGCCGTGAAGCCAAATGTGTAATAAAATATAACATATGAAACCGAAAGGTTTCGTATTCTTTAGAAAACGGCCGAATGGAAAATCGGCGATCGATCCTGGAGGTAAGATGATGGAAAATAAAAGCCCGAATACACTGCCGGACATCCGGCAGACGCAGCTGTTGAATGCTCCGATTCAAAAAGTGTGGGATGCCGTCGCCACATCGGAGGGCCTTGCCGCCTGGTTTATGCCTAATGATTTTCAACCTGTAGTCGGACATGAGTTTCATTTGGAAGCGGGGCCCTTCGGAAAATCCCCTTGTAAAGTGACCGAAATCGATCCGCCTCACCGTCTGTCTTTTGAATGGGGCAAAGATTGGCTTCTTACGTTCGAATTAATCGAAAAAGACGGTCAAACCGAAGTTACACTGATTCATTCCGGCTGGGATGCGGACAAGGTTACCGAATTCGGACAAGCACATGCGATGGTTCGCGAACGGATGGGTCATGGCTGGATCGGCCTTCTTCAAAAGCTCGGCCAGTACGTCGAGGGTTAAGATGACGGCACCGGCACCGAAGCATGACGTTTTTCAGGCGATCGCCGATCCGACCCGGCGTAAGCTGCTCCAACTGCTTGTCGATCGGGAGATGCCTGTGACAGTCATCAGCGGATACTTTCCGATGAGCCGGACGGCGGTGTCCAAGCATCTGCGCGTTCTGGCCGATGCGGGACTCGTCAAAGAGAGAAAGGTCGGACGGGAGACCCGATACCGGCTTGATCCGGATCCCCTGCTCGAGTTGAAGCGTTGGCTGGCTTACTATGAACGGTTCTGGGAAAATAAACTCATGGCCTTGAAGCATTATGTTGAATCGGATGAAAGGGACGGAGACGTTCCTGCTGGGGCGCTTGGAGCAGTTGAACTTCAGACAAAGGAATAATTTCCATACCAAAAAGAGAGGAGCTCGGCGCTGCCTCTCTTTTTGGTTGACGTCCCATATTCACAGCCATGATGTGTTTAGTTAGTTTCCGTTCATGACCTCGGCGAGGATTTCATAGGACCGCAAACGGGCCTGGTGATCATAAATCTGGCCCGTCACAATCAATTCATCGGCCTGTGTGAGTTTAAGATAACGGTTCAACTGCTCCCGAACCGTATCTTTATTCCCGGCAACGGTATAGCTCAGCTGACTTTGAACGATCGCTTTTTCTTGAGCGGTCCACAACGGCTCCATGCTTTCCACCGGCGGATTTAATTGGCCCGGGCGGCCGCGGATGAGATTGAGAAATTGCTGCTGCTGGGAGGTCGCCAGTCTCTGGGCCTCTTCCACCGAATCAGCGGCGAAGACGTTAACGCCGATCATGGCGTAAGGCTCTTCCAACGCTTCCGAAGGACGGAAATGGCTGCGGTAGAGCTCCAGGGCCTGCAGGATGTAATCCGGCGCAAAATGGCTGGCAAAGGCGAAAGGCAGACCAAGCTGTCCAGCTAACTGTGCGCTGAAACCGCTGGAGCCAAGCAGCCAGATCGGGATATTCAGTCCTTCGCCGGGAACGGCTCGCACACCCATCGGGCGATTGCCCAGCGAGGGGTTCAGGTAACTGCGAAGCTCGCTCAGCTGCTCGGGAAAATCGTGACCGTCGCTTCCCAGTCCCCGCCGCAGTGCACGCGCTGCAAGCTGATCTGAACCAGGGGCTCTCCCCAATCCAAGATCAATGCGTCCCGGGTATAAGGATTCCAGCGTCCCGAACTGTTCGGCGATGACTAACGGGGCGTGATTAGACAGCATGATTCCTCCGGAGCCCACGCGGATTTTCTCCGTACCTGCAGCTACATGCCCGATAACGACCGATGTAGCCGAGCTGGCGATCCCTGTCATGTTGTGATGTTCCGCAAGCCAGTACCGGTGGTAACCCCACTTTTCGGCATGCCGCGCAAGGTCGAGTGTATTTTTAAAGGATTCTGCCGCTGTGCCGCCAACGACGATAGGGGCAAGATCCAAAATGGAAACAGGAATTTCATGAATTTGTTTAGCTGTAGAACTGCCTTTAACCATGGCGGGTTCCCCTTCCGTCCGGAAATGTAGCATCGTAACGATGAATTCCAGGTGTATAGTAAATTCTTACAGTATATTTCCTCACATCAATAGATAGTTATTCATATATTTATATTTTTAGATATGGAAACCGAATATATACATGGAGAATTTCTGTAAGAAACCCAGCCATGTATAATAGGTATTTTATCTATAATTGTTCCTGAATATAACCGGCCAACGCTTGAAAAGCCCGTTCGTTTCTTCTGTAATATGTCCATTGGCCGTGACGTGTCGCTTCCAACAGACCGGCTCTCTGAAGCATCAGCAGATATTGGGAAACCGTCGATTGCGATAATCCGGCCTTTTCTTGAATATGACCGACACAAACCCCGATTTTTTTACTATCACCGCCTTCTTGCGAGGGAAAGTGCTTCTCCGGTTCCTTTAGCCAATGGAGTATTTGCAGGCGCGTTTCGTTCGATAAAGCTTTAAACACTATTATTGGGTTCATGACACCTATTATATCGCGAGTTCTCGATATGTCAATGTTCATAAAAGGAGGCGGGGTTCAGTTGTGCACAGGTGTCATTGACAGAATTACATGTCGGAACTATAATTGCTATAGCAAATAAATGGGGGTCTGTCCTTGAATAATATTGATCATTCGTTAGGCTTTATCATCAATCATGCCGGCCGCAGATTAAGTCAGCTGCTTTCGCTTCATTATCAGCCGTACGACATCACCACGGAGCAGTGGACGGTATTAAACCGGTTGTCGGAGCGGGATGGAATCACTCAAAAGGACTTGGCCCATAGAGCGGAAAAGGACCAGACCAACATCACGCGAATACTGGACCAGCTGGAGCGCAAGGGCCTCGTCGAAAGAAGGCCGAACGCCGTCGACCGGAGATCCTTTTTAACGTTCATTACAGACAAGGGGAGATCGTTAAATCAAGTGCTGCTGCCTATTGAAAGTCGGGTAGTCAGCTCCGTTCTGGACGGACTGTCGGAGGAAGATGTTGAACGGCTTAGGGCGGCGTTGATCCAAATTACCAAGAATGCGAACAGAACCATTAACGAGTTGGAGGAAACGCTTTGAACAGGGAAAGAGACTTATGGAATCGTGATTTTGTTGCTGTATGCCTCAGCAGCTTTTTTTTATTTATGACTTTTTACATTTTGGCGGTTACGCTTCCGATCTTTGTCACGGATTCATTAAAGGGAGGACAGGAGCAAATCGGGCTTGTGATGACGGTTTTTGTCATTGCGGCGGTGATTTTCCGGCCTTTGGCGGGCAAATGGACCGACGAGTTGAATAAGCGCAAAATCGTCATGCTGTCGCTTCTGCTTTTTATGGGTTGTACGGCTGTATATACGATCATCGATAATTACTATGCGCTGCTTACCTTGCGGTTTATACACGGCATTGGATTCGGAATCGCTGCGACGGCGACGGGGGCGATTGCCGTTGGATTGGTTCCCGACCGCCGTAAAGGGGAGGGGATCGGCTATTTTAGCTTGTTTATGAGCCTGGCGATGGTCATCGGGCCCTTCCTGGGGCTGACGATTATAGAGCGCTACAATGCGTTTATTTTATTTGTTTTTTGTGTCATTCTCGCCTTATTGTCGTGTATCTTCGGGTTCGTTGTCCGGGTCCCGGAACAGGAGGGGCGGAAGACGGCAGAGCGAGCCACAGGCTGGAGGAAATGGTTCGAACCGAGGGCGCTGCCCATTTCTTTGGCCGGAAGTACGTTGGCTTTTTCCTACGGAGCGATTACCACTTTTATCTCCGTTTATGCCAAGGATCTGGGAATGGGGCCTTTGGCAAGCTATTTCTTTATCATTTTTGCTGCGATAATTGTTTTATCCCGTCCGTTTACAGGAAAAATATTCGATCGATTAGGCGCGCACGTGCTGGTTTACCCGGGGTTACTGCTGTTTACGCTAGGCATGATCGGGTTAAGCCTGGCTCAAACACCGTTTGTGTTTTTGGTTACAGGCGGCATCATCGGGCTCGGATTCGGCGCGCTTATCCCGAGCTTCCAAACCATAGCGGTTCAATCATCGCCGAACCATCGGCGAGGCGTGGCCACGGGGACCTACTTTGTGCTGTTTGATACCGGTTACGGCCTGGGCGCTTATCTGCTGGGCATCATAGCAGCCAGTACAAGCTATCATACGATGTATTTCATCGCAGGCCTTATCGTTGCTTGTACGGGGGCCATTTATTATGGCCTGCACCACCGGAAGTTCGCCGTTATGAAATCTTCCGGTGCGGTGAATAAAAAGGCGATTTGAACTGGATATCTGTTTACATCAAGAGGTGCCGGAATGAATTTTACGATTGTCATCTTATGTTTAATATGGGGATTTAACTGGGTTATTATGAAGCAGGCGAATTCGGTTTTTCCCCCGGTGTTGTTTGCAGGCTACAGGTTTGGGCTGGGCGCGGCAGTGCTCCTGGCCTTTTATGTTTATAAAAGGGTTCCGCTGCCGGATAAAAAGGATTGGAAATGGATTATCGCTTGCGGTCTCCTCCATACGACTTACTTCAATATAGCGATACAACTTTCTTTGAATGAGATGAGCGCGGGATTAACCTCCGTTCTGACGTACAGCATGCCGCTTTGGCTAACGGTGATGGCTCATTTTTGGATCCCGGGAGAACGGTTGACCCTCTCCAAAATGGCAGGAGTGCTCCTGGGCATAGCCGGATTGTTTTTGGCCCTCGATGTGCATTGGGGAGGGGGATTTGGCGCTTTTCTTCTGGCCTTGTCGTCGGGGATGGCATGGGCGGTATCCACGGTCATTATGAAGCGGAAGCTGGTTCATTGCGATAATATGCAGTTTACGACATGGCAGATGGCTGTGGGGGCCGTCGGGCTTTACCTGTATTCCTTGTGCTTTGAGCATGGCGAAAGCCGCTGGGGGATCATGCCTGTCATTTATATTGTTTTTGCGGGAGTGATCGCGTCGGCGCTTGCGTTTATACTTTGGTTTCGTATTTTGTCTACACTGGAAGCGAGCAAAGCGTCGATCTCGCTGCTGATGGTTCCGGTTATCGGAGTTTTATCAGGCTATCTTGTGCTGAACGAAAGTCTCAACCCTGCAACCCTGGGCGGAATCGTCTGTATTCTTGCCGGGGTATGGCTTGTTCATGCCCAAAAACCGGAGCTGCGCAAAAAAAAATACAATGGTGAATTTTCCTGCGGAAAATGATACACTTTAAACGGCTGAAGCACTTTAGGTACCCGAACAAAGGGAGGGGCTTACAGTGCTTTACTGGTTTAAGGCATGGCGTTATGGTATGAAAATCAAGCGGGTTGGAGGATCTGGTTTGCTATGAAGATCAAGATTTTACTGCTGGCCCCCTATCGAGGATTGAAAGAATTAGCTTTAAGCCTTGCGTCGGAACAGACGGATTTGGATATTACGGTAAAAGAAGGCGACCTTGAAGAAGCCTTGGCCATATATAAGCATCTGGAAAACGAGAAATTCGACATCATTATCAGCCGGGGAGGAACGGCGAATCTTCTTCGGGACCATGTGCCCCAGCCCGTGGTTGAAATTCCCTTGTCGGGCTTCGATCTCCTTCGTACGCTAACCTTGGTCAAAGACTATAAGGGGAAGCTCGAAATGGTGGCTTTTCCGAATATTTGCGATGACGTGATTGCCGTCTCCCACTTGATGGGGATTGATATTCCTTATACAGTGATCCATGAAGAATTGCAGGTGGAGGGGATTATCCGGCAAGCCAAAAAAAAGGGCGTTCAAGTGATCGTAGGAGATACCGTCACCATACGGCTGGCGAAGAAGCACGGATTGCAGGGCGTCTTGATTACATCGGGAAGAGAGTCTGTCATCGAGGCCTTTCATCATGCCAAACAGGTATATCAGGTGCTGCTACAGGCGAATAAGAAATACCGGGCTTACGAAGCGCTGCTCCATGAGCTGGAAGAAGGGATTGCGATGGCAGACGAGCAGGGGAGGATCAGCTTTTCCAATCCCGGCTTTCGCCGTTTCATGCAGCTGTTCGGAGAACCCGGGGAAACGGCCAATCCCTCTTTAGTAGAATTGTTTCCGGATTGGATGTCCATGGTGCAGACCGTCAATGAAAATAAAAAAGCGATCTCCTACGTAAACATTGGAGGACGGCAGCTGCAGTGGACCTTGGGGATTTTTGAAGAGGACAGGCATCGGCGTCTTTATTATGTAAGAATAAAATCACTCCGGGATGCAGAGGACGAACTGGAAATCAAGTATGCGCAGCCTCCCGTCCATTCGTTTACCCAGATTCTAGGGTCGGCCAGGGAAGGCAAGAAGGCCATCGAGCAAGCGAAGAAAGCCGCCGCCGAGCATCTGATTACGTTGTACGGAGAAGAGGGGACGGGCAAAAAATATATAGCCGGGGCCATTCACGGATCACTGGAACCCAAGAACGATTGGTTTATTGAATTGACTGTCAAGGCGGGCACCCCCGGTGCGCTTTCCAGATTAACAGATGCGCTGTCCGGGATTGAAAACGGAACGGTTTATCTCAAAGGGTTGGAAAAGTTCGATGAGCTCAGTCAAGCCGCCATTAGCCGATGGCTGGAGCGGCAGCCCAACAAGGTTATCATGTCCTTTAAGGAATCACCCGAGGCCATGTTGGACAAAGGGGCCGTAGGCCAAGAGCTGTATGAGCTGATTTCAAAACACCCTGTTTATATTCCGTCCCTGCGCGAAAGGATGGAAGATCTGGATGAGTATATCCGTTATTTTATTGGAAAATGCAATGAAAAGTACGGAAAACAAATCGTCGGCATCCGCAACGATGTGCTGGAAAGGATGTCTGAATATGCTTGGAAAGGAAACCTCGAAGAGCTTGAACAAATGATCGACTCCTTCGTGAGAATTTCGAAAGGGCATTATATTGAAAATGATGTGCTGTCCCTGATTCCATCAGATACCGGAAAAAGCGCGTCCCGCAGCGGCACGGTGGAAATCGATATTCATCAAACGCTGGAGGAAATCGAGCAGGAGATTATTCAACGCGTGCTTGCGGAGGAAAAGATGAACCAATCCAGAGCGGCCAAACGGTTAGGCATCACGAGAGCTACCTTATGGAGAAAGCTGAAGGAGACAAAAAACGGGTAAGAGTGTTTTAATTTTAAACACTTTTGCCCGTTTTTTTATAAAATCAAAAGTTTATATTGATTTACTATGCATTAACTATTATGATTTAGAATAGTAAGAGTTAGAAAATAAAAGCGATTTTACAGGAATGTGTATAAATTTTAAACAGTCCGTGTTTAAAAGAGGTGAATGTGTTGAAATTAGCGATGATTGCCGATGATCTGACAGGAGCCAATGATAGCGGAGTGCAGTTGGCCAGATACGGTTTGAATACGTCGGTATTGTTCGAGCTGGATGAAACGGCCTTCGATCAGGACGCGGTTGTCATTGATACGGATAGCCGATGGCTGCCTCAAAGCCAGGCGTATGACAAAGTAAAAAAAGCGTCGCAGGTGCTTAAATCGGGCAGCTTTGATGTAATTTACAAAAAAGTGGATTCTACCCTGAGAGGAAATCTGGGCACGGAGATCGATGCTTTATACGACGTTTTTCATCCGGATTTTGTCGTCATTGCACCGGCGTATCCGAGGAATGGCAGAACGACCGTCAAAGGTATTCACTACCTTTATGGAAAGCCCTTGGGCGAGACAGAAATCGCAAGGGACCCGAAAACCCCTGTCCGTGATTCCTATATCCCGAGCATTGTGCAGGGTCAATCGGAGCGGCCGGTGGCTCTGGTCACTTATGAGGAGCTGCGATCCGGCTTTGAACAGGTGCAGGCCAAGCTAAAGCAATGTCGGGAGGATCAGATCCGGTATATCGTATTTGACGCCGAACGGGAAGAAGATTTGCGGCTTATTGTTCAACTGATGTCCCGAAGCGGCCACTCCGTTTGCTGGGTAGGCTCTGCAGGGCTGGCTAATTATTTGCCGGAGGTCTACGGGCTGCAGCCGAAGCGGATTGAGCTGGATATCCCGCGGGATCCAAAGCCGGTGCTGCTTGTGGCCGGCAGTGTAAGTTCAACGACCCGGAAACAGCTGGATATTGTCCTTGAGCAGCCTCATATTAAAGGTATTGAAATGCGTTCCTCTTTTCTTGTCGCTGATGAGGCGTCCCGTGAGGCGGAAATGCAAAGAGTATATGAGCAAGCCAAGCGGGCGCTCGAGGATCAGGTGGATATTGCTCTATTTTCCTCCGGAAGGCCTGAAGATATTGAAGAGGCCCAGCGGCTGGGAAAAAAGAACGGAATGGACGAAAGTGCAGTGAGCAATTCGATATCCGCCGCGCTGGGAACGGTCACTTCCCGTCTCACCGAAGCCTGCGAAGTAAAAGGCTTGGTGTTAACCGGAGGGGATACGGCAAAGCAAGTTTGTATGCAGCTTGGTGTGACCGGATTTCATCTCATAGCCGAAGTGGAAACCGGTATTCCGCTCGGCCGAACGATCGGGTCCAGGCCCATGTATGCCATCACCAAAGCGGGGGCGTTCGGAACGGATTTATCGCTGCTTAACTCCATACAAAAGCTCAAGGGGGAATAAATCGTATGAAACCAGTAATTGGCATAACGATGGGTGATGCGTCCGGTATCGGTCCGGAAATTATCGTGAAAGCGCTGCAATCGGCTCAGGTATACGAGCAGTGCAAGCCGGTTGTCATAGGCGATTATAAAATTCTGGAACGCGCCAGAAATATCGTGCAGGCCGATGTGAAGATTCATAAAATCAGTCAGCTTAGCGAGGCCCTGTTTCAGCATGGCACGATAGACTGCGTCGATCTGGATCTGTTGCTTGAAGACCTGCCGTTCGGGCAAGTATCGAGCGAGGCGGGCAACGCAGCCTTCCAATTCATTAAAAAGGCCGTGGAACTCGCGCAAGCAAAGGAAATTCATGCCATCTGTACCGCGCCGCTGAATAAAGAAGCCCTTCATAAGGGAGGACATCTGTATCCGGGACATACCGAAATTCTGGCTGAATTAACCGGCACGGAGGACTACTCCATGCTGCTGTCCTCTCCGAATTTGAAAGTCATTCATCTCACCACCCATGTGGGATTGATTAAAGCGATCGAGATGATTAATCCGGAAAGAACGTATACGGTCATCAAGCTGGCTCATGAGACGCTTACCCGTGCGGGGAAGATCCGGCCGAGCATTGCGGTATGCGGGATTAATCCTCATGCCGGCGAGAACGGATTGTTCGGAAACGGGGAAGAAGAAGAGAAGCTGATTCCGGGCATTGAGAAAGCCAAGGCAGAGGGCATCAATGTCACGGGGCCGTACCCGGCGGATACGTTATTTTTCCGTGCGGTCCGCGGGGATTTCGATATCGTGGTCGCCTGCTACCATGACCAAGGCCATGGTCCGATCAAGGTATTGGGATTGGAAGAGGGAGTCAATATCACGGTCGGATTAAAGGGCGGGATCATTCGCACCTCTGTAGATCATGGAACCGCCTTTGATATCGCCGGTAAAAATATTGCCGACGAGCGGAGCATGCTGGCCGCCATACGGGATGCCATTGAATTGGCACCTAAAGATCTGCAATAAGAATAGGAAAGAGCCTGTGATCCTTGATAGGAAAGCAGGCTCTTTCTTGACCGCCGGTTCACATATAGCGTATCATGAATATAACTGGATAAAGCGTGGGGGTCCGAGGAATCGGGCTGAGAGTACGGCTAGTCCGCCGTTAACCATTTGAACCTGTTGGGTCATGCCAGCGTAGGGAGAGGTGAGAGACACACTTTGCTATGGGCAAGGTGTGTTTTTGTTAGTAGAAAGCAGGGGGGATCAAGGTGGTCTACCTGGAGTTTCAAGGCGTTAGTCACAACTATAACGGAGAGCAGCAGGTCATTCATGGCCTGCATCTGCAGGTGCAGGAAGGGGAGTTCGTTTCCCTGGTCGGCAGAAGCGGCTGCGGCAAGACGACCTTGTTAAAGATGGCGGCGGGCCTGCTCGCGCCTGACGAAGGGACGGTCCGGATCGCGGACAAGCCGGTCACGGAGCCGCAAACCCAAGTTGGCGTTGTCTTTCAAGCGCCTACTTTACTGGAGTGGCAGACGGTAAGGGATAATGTCCTGCTGCCGGTGTCTTTGGTCCGCAAGCCGACCCGAGCCGACCGGGAGGCCGCGGACGCCTTTTTGGAACGCATGGGCCTGGCTCAGCATGCCGATAAGTATCCCGCCGAGCTGTCCGGCGGTCAGCAAAGCCGTGTGGGCATTGCCCGGGCTTTGATGCGAAACCCGTCCTTGCTGCTGATGGACGAGCCTTTCGCCGCATTGGACGCTTTGACAAGGGAGTCTTTGCAGGAGGACCTTCTCCAGCTGTGCAGGAGCAGGAAGATGACGGTCCTTTTTATCACCCATGACATTACGGAAGCCGTGTATTTATCGGATCGCGTCATTGTTCTTCATGGAGGAGGCATTGCCGGGGAGTACTCCGTGCCATTACCCGATTTACGCCATTATGAGATGCGCTATGACGGCGAATTTAACCGGGTGTGTCTGGCGGTGAGACAGGCGATGGAAGGAGGGGAGCGGAAGTGATTCGGAATGCTGTCCTGCCGGTCGGGCTTTTGGTGCTGATGATCGCCGCGTGGGAGGGCTTTGTCCGCTCCAGCGGGGTCTCGGAGTTGGTACTGCCTGCCCCGTCTGTCATAGCCGATACCTTGTGGACGGGCCTGGTCACGGGATATTTTACGAAGCATATCGGCCAAACGCTGCTGGAAATTGTGCTCGGCTTGCTGCTGGGCGGCTTGTTCGGGGTTCTTTGCGGGATCGCGATGGGCGAATGGGCGTGGCTAAGACGGCTTTTATCCCCTTATATCGTGGCCAGTCAAGCGGTGCCCAAGCTGGCGCTGGCGCCGCTGTTTATGATCTGGTTCGGATTCGGGACCACCCCCAAAGTCGTCATCACGGCGCTAATTTCCTTTTTTCCTCTGCTGGAAAGCACCGTTACCGCTATTCACTACGTAGATCCGTTGAAGCGGGACTTGTTCCGGGTGCTGGGAGCCTCCCGGTGGCAGACGTTGATCCGGCTCAAGCTGCCGGCGGGATTGCCCGGTATGTTCTCAGGGCTTCGCGTCGCTGTGGTGCTGGCTGTAGTCGGGGCGGTGGTCGGCGAATTTATCGGGGGAAACCAGGGCCTCGGGGCTTTGATCATCGCCTCCCAGGGGATGATGGACACGCCTCTGATGTTCGCTGTACTGCTGCTGCTCACCGTGCTCGGAATGATTTTATATCAGATCATTATTGTTCTGGAGAGGGTCAAGTTAAAACCGTATAAAAGGGAGAAAGACAAATGAAAAAATATACTATCGCAGCAATCCTGATGTTGGCGGGGAGCCTGCTGTTATCGGCATGCGGGACCCCATCGTCGAATGAAACCGGTTCGGCTCAACCGGCCGCCGGGACGCCGGCGCAAACGCAAAAGGTGATCATGGCCAGCTGGAGCAAGCCGATCACCGAACAAACGAATCTTTATTATGCGGAGGAGCAAGGCTGGTTTAAGGAAAAGGGCATTGACTTTACGTTTGTTCCGGGCGCCGGAGGCGGAGATGCGATTAAGAACATCCTGTCCAAGCAGGCCGACATTGCGTTTACAGACCCGGGTTCCTTGTACTTTGCTTTGGATAAAGGCGAGAAGCTGCGCGTCATTTATAACATTTATCCTCAAAATGTATTTAATATCGTTTCTTTAAAGGATAAGAACATCCGGGAACCTAAGGATCTCAAAGGGAAAAAAATCGGCGTATACAGTTTATCCAGCGGCACCCGCCATAACCTGCTGGTTGTTCTCCATCAGGCGGGCCTGACGGAGAAGGATGTCACGATCGTGGAAACCGGAGTATCCAATTTCGCTCCTCTGATCCAAGGGCAGGTAGACGCAACGGCAGCCACCGATACCGGTCTGGCCGATGCGATGCTGAAAGGACTCGGAGATGTGAATGTCATCAACGTGAAGGACTACCTGAATGTACCGAGCGACGTGTTCGTTGTGACCGAGGAGACCTTCCAGCAGAAGAAAGAAATGCTGAGGAGCTTTCTTGAGGTCTATAAGAAAAGCGCCGAATGGATGATTCAGAATCCTGACGCGGCGGCTGAACTGGCTTTGACGAAAGCTATCGACGGAAAAGATAAACAGCGCAACGGAGAAATCATCAAGCTGCGCAATGAATCGACGGTATCCGAAGATACGGACAAAAACGGACTTGGATGGCTGGATGCGTCTATTCTGCAGGAAGGCGCCGACGTATACAAGAAGCTGGGTTTGATCCAAAATGACTTGAAGCTCAGCGACATCGTGACCAATGACCTGGTTCCGAAGAAGTAATCGCCGCAGATGTGAGCGGTATCGGGCTTTACAATAATGGGAGTGGTGCTATAGGGAGGGGGAATCCAAATTGAAGGCGGAATCGAGAGAAATCGTACAACATATTCTGGGGTATATCGGACGCTTTTCGGCAGGCGATGTGACGGAGGCTGAATCGGAGGCTTCGTTTCAGGAAGCGGCTTTAAAGCTGTTTCGCTATCAGTTTCAACACAATGCAGCGTACAAGAAATATTGCCAGGCCCGGCGTAAATCCCCGTTAACGGTTAGGGATTGGCGGGAGATTCCGCCGATCCCGATTCAGGCGTTTAAAGAGCTGACGCTATCCTGCGAGCCGGCGGAGGAAGCGGAAGCCGTATTCATGACCAGCGGAACGACGAATGCGGACAAGCGGGGCAAGCATTATCATCCGACCTTGGAAGTATGGGATGCATCGATGGTCCCTCCTTTCAAGCATTATGTGCTTCCGGACCGTGACCGGATCACGGTATTGGTGCTGTCTCCCGCGGCCGATTTGAACCGCAATTCGTCCCTCTCCCGTTATTTGACGAAGGCTGTGGAGCATTACGGCACATCCGGCAGCCGTTATTTTTACTCGCAGGAGAACGGTTTGGATATGGAAGGGGTTCTGGCGTCACTTCAGGAGTGTACGGCTTGTAACGAACCGGTGCTTCTGATCGGGGCTACTTTTGCTTATGTGCATTTACTGGATTACTGTGCAGACCATTCATTTCAAGTCGAGCTTCCGCAGGGCAGCCGCCTGTTTGATACAGGCGGTCTGAAAGGGCAGTCCCGGGAGATCACGGCGGAGGAGCTGTACCGGAAGATCGAAGATCATTTCGGGCTGAATCGCGAGTCCTGTGTGAATATGTACGGGATGACGGAGCTCAGCTCGCAAATCTATGATCAAACGATACGCAGCCGCGTACTGACGGGCCGTGCCGTACATGAGAAGGCGAATCCCCCCTGGATTCGGACGCTTGTTCTTAACCCCGACACATTGGAGCCGGCTCCAGACGGGGAAACCGGTGTTCTGGCCCACTATGATCTGGGCAATTGGAACTCGGCATTCGCTGTTCTCACGGAGGACATGGGGTATAAGAACGAACGCGGGCTTGTCCTGCTGGGACGGATCAAAGGCTCGGAGGCCCGCGGGTGCTCCATAGCCATCGATCAGCTGATGAGTTCCCATAAGAAGCAGGTGAAAGCATGAACTCAAGTGAGGCGGTGACCGTAAGACCTGCGTACAAAGTCCCAAGCGGCATCCGGCCGGGTTCGTTTACGGAGCGGCTTTACGATGGTCCGCAGGGAACGCTGGTTCTTCAATACCCGGATTTGACACCGGAGTTGATGGCGGACATTACCCGGGAACTATCCGTACGGCGGAGGGAATATTTGGCCCGCTTAAGAACGGAACAGATTGTTGAGCGATTGGACCTGGCCGTTCGCCAATGGCTGGACCCGGACTATGAGCTCCGCCGGTTGGCGGAGGCTTGGCTGCCGGTGATTACGGGCTACGACGGGGAAATGATTCGGCTCGAACTCAAACGCTTCTTCCGGACCTTTCGCCGGAAGGAGCTGCTTCGCTTTCTGGACGTGGAATTCGATGCCTCGGAGGTGCTTGATGAGTTCCGGCCGATGAAAAACGGCGGAATGAGCCGGGCGTACGGGCCTGAGCTGTTATTTCACGTCTTTTCCGGCAATGTGCCCGGGCTTCCGATCTGGAGCCTGGTCATGGGAATCTTGTTGAAATCGGCGAATCTGGGCAAGACGTCCTCGGCCGAGCCGCTGATGGCTGTGCTGTTTGCGGAATCGTTGGCGGAAGTGGACCCCGCACTCGCGGACTGCCTGGCCGTGCTGCCGTGGAAGGGCGGCAATGAAGTGCTGGAGCGGCCTGTCATCGAGGCGGCTGAGGCGGTCGTCGCTTACGGCTCGCAGGAAACGGTGGAAAAGCTGCGGTCGCGAGTGCCGGGGACCAAGCGCTTTATCAGCTACGGCCATAAGGTCAGCTTCGCGATGATCGGGCAGGAGGCGCTGACCCCAGACCGCTATCGCGAAACCGCCCGGAGGTTGGCGGAGGACGCATCGATCTATGATCAGCAGGGCTGCCTGGCTCCGCACAGTGTGTTCGTCGAAGAAGGCGGCGCGGTATCGCCGCGGCAGTTCGGGCAGCTGCTCGCCTCCGAGATGGAACGCTATCACGAGAAGAAGCCCCGGGCCGTGCTGTCGGACGAGGAATCGATGGCTATTCACGCGGTGAGACAGCGGTTTGAAATGATGAGTTTGCGGGGAGAACCCGCAGCGGTCTATACGAGTCGGACCGGAACGGATTGGACCGTCATTTATCACGGGCGGCCCGGCTTCGAGGCTTCTCCATTGAACCGGACGATTCATGTGTTTGCGTGCGAGTCCCTGGAGTCGGCCGCCGAACAGATCCGGCCTTACCGGGAGGTTTTGCAGACGGTGGGCCTCGCTGTCGGTCCGGACCGGTTAGAAGCGGTGGCAGGGCTGCTTGGCATGTACGGCGCCACCCGCATCTGCGCGGTCGGGGAGATGTCGCGGACGCCCTCGGGCTGGCACCATGACGGACGCTTGAATCTGCTCGATTTGGTCCGCTGGGTTGATTTGGAGAGAAGCGTGGAGCAGGATGCCGAACGGTATGATCCCGATGTGGAGTAGGGGGGATAGGAATGGACTTTGCGGGAAAAACGGTTTTGGTCACAGGCGCAAGCCGGGGCATCGGCGCAAGTATTGCCAAGGCGTTCGGTGCTCTGGGCGCTTTGGTTATCGTCAACTATAAAAGCAATGAAAAGTCGGCCTCGGAAGTGGCGGAGCACATCCGGCAGACGGGAGGAGAGGCCGTGGCGCTGCAGGCCGATGTCACGGACGGGGCGGCGGTGCAGCGGATGGTCTCCGAAGCGGTGGAGGCTTTCGGCGGAATCGACATCGTTGTCAATAATGCGCTCAGCCATTACAGCTTCAACCCGAAGCAGCGCGCAACGGCATGGAATATCGAATGGGACGACTATCAAAGACAACTGGACGGCAGCCTCGGCGGGGCGTTTCATGTTTGCAAGGCGGTGATTCCCCATATGAAGGAACGAAACGGCGGCCGGATCGTGAATATGGTCACCAATCTGATTGATTTTCCGGTTGTCCCGTATCATGATTACACAACGGCCAAATCGGCCCTGCTTGGTTACAGCCGCAATCTGGCTGCAGAGCTTGGAGCTTTCGGAATTACGGTCAACTGTGTGGCGCCCGGACTGACGTACCCCACCGACTCGAGCCGGGAGACGAAGGAAGATGTCAAGAATGCGATCATCCGTCTGACGCCGATGGGACGGTTGGCTTCTCCGAATGATATTACAGGAGCCGTTTTGTTTTTTTCCTCGGAGTGGGCGGCCTTTATCACAGGACAATGCTTAAGGGTAGACGGCGGATTGACGATGCATTGATCAAAATGAGGAACGAGTAAGGAGGTTCATATGGTGGACATTCAACAAGCGGTCGCTGTGTTGGAAAAGGTACGGGAAAAGAGCCCGTTGGTACACAATATTACCAATATCGTTGTGACGAACTTCACCGCCAACGGGCTGCTCGCCTTAGGCGCTTCTCCCGTCATGGCTTATGCCAGGGAAGAAGTGGCGGATATGGCCAAAATAGCCGGGGCGCTGGTATTGAATATGGGCACGCCGAATGAAGAGGTTGTTCATGCGATGCAGGTTGCCGGCCAATCGGCGAATGAGCACCGGGTACCTGTGGTATTCGATCCGGTAGGAGCGGGAGCCACCCCTTATCGAACGGCAACGGCACGCCGAATCATGAAGGACATCAAGGTCTCAATTCTTAGGGGGAACGCCGCCGAAGTGGCCAATGTCATTGGGGAAGCGCGGAGCATCAAGGGCGTCGATGCCCTGGAGGCGGGAGGCGATGCAGCGGAGCTTGCCCGTCAAGCGGCCCGGACGCTGGGGGTCGTCGTGGTCGTTACCGGGAAGGACGATATGGTAAGTGACGGAAAGATCGTCTATAAAGTCAGCAACGGTACCCCTTTGCTTACCAGGGTCACCGGGACGGGCTGTTTGCTAACCTCGGTGATCGGCGCATTCGCGGCCGTCGAAAAGGATCTGACATTGGCCGCGGCAGCCGCCCTAGCTTATTACGGAGTGGCCGCAGAGAAGGCTGTCGAGGTGTCCGGAGCCGATCGCCCGGGCACTTTTCAGACCGAATTTCTAAATCAGCTGCACCTGACGGATGGGGCCGCGCTGCGTGAACATGCGGCGATTCACGTAGAGTAGGTGCCGTACGTGACCAAGGAAACCGAGAATGCCAAATCCTGTCCGCTTTGCGGTATTTGCAAAGCCTGTCTTGATGCATTTGAAGGGAAAATGACAGGCGAATAATTGGATATATCGTATGGCACAGGCCCTGCCGGTTGTCGGATGGTTTACCGCGGTTTGAAGTCATTCATCCGTGATCCGGCACTAGCGGGGCCGCTGCATAAAAAAATATTTTTAGTCATTGACAAAAGCTGCAAGTGTGTTATATAGTTCATTTAAAGCGTTTTCAGATCATTTATATAAAACTATGTTTTATAATATAAAACAAATTGCGGCAAAATCTCTTGACGATGAGCAGCACTATCCCGTGAAGCCTTTGTATTTTGACTTGATATCTTGGGACTCACGCATGTCTCTATATAAACAGGAAATAAAACATAGTTTTATAATATAAAACTAACATAACAAATTTAACCGCTTTCATCCCGGTTATTTGCTGGAAATCAAACTAACCCGATTTCCAGAAATAATAAATGATCCAACTTTGTAAAAGGGGAGTGTCATTTATGAGCGTAAAAAGAGGGTTTAAAATGACAGCTGTTCTGCTTCTGGCCGCTTCCGTTGTGCTTGCCGGCTGCGGCAGTTCCAATCAGGGTACCGGTTCCGGCACGGGAGCATCGGGGGGCTCGGGTCAGGCAGCGAAAACGATCAAAGTTGCGAATTACTTTGCCCCCGAGCATCCGCAGAACGTTGCACTTCGCGAGAAATTTAAGCCGCTGGTCGAGACCAATTCGAATGGCACACTCAAGGTTGAAATTTATGACAACAACAAGCTTGGCGCCGAGAAGGAATTTTACAACGGAGTTCGCAGCGGAACGATCGAGATGGGAATTCCGGGGCTGATTATGCAGTCCGACATCGAGAAAATGCAGGTTGGCGAATGGCCGTTTTTGTTTGAAAATTTCGCCCATGCCAAGAAAGTGTTTGACGGTCCGATCGGACAAGAGATGGCGGAAGATATGGAAAGCAAGCACGGCGTGAAAGTGCTCGCCTGGAGCGCTAACGGGTTCCGGATGTTCTCCAGCACCAAGCCGCTTAACAGCATTGAGGATTTCAAAGGCTTCCGTCTCCGTATGCCGAACATTCCGAACTATATCGCACTGGGCCAAGCTTTGAAAGCCAACGTATCGCCGCTGCCGATATCGGAGGTGTTTACCGCACTTGAGCAAAAGGTTGTGGACGGTCAGGATAATCCGATCGCTACCTTACGCGCATCCGGCTGGTACGAAGTTCAAAAGTATGTTTTGGAATCCAACCACATGTTCAGTCCTAATATGTATATCATCAACAAGAAATTCTGGGATGCACTGACGCCTGAACAGCAGAAGGTCATCCAGGATGCATCCAAAGTAGCGGCGGACCATGAGTGGAAGCTGCTTGAAGACAGCTTTGAGGAGGATAAGAAATTCCTGCAGGAAAAGGGCTTGCAGTTCATTACGCCGGATGACAGCTTCAAGAAGGCGATGCAGGATGCCGCAGCTCCATTGTACGAGGAATTCTACAAGAAATACCCGTGGGGTAAGGACATGGTAGAAAAGATTAAGGCGGCAGCGCAGTAACGCTGATAAGAAGTAAGCGCAAACAGGCCCGGACCGACCATCTGGCGACTTGGAATGCCCCGACAACACGTTTTCTCGATTACAACAGAGGAGGGAGTATCCGCGTGAAAAATGTAGGAAAAGTGGTTGAGAATCTGTTTAACGGTTTCATTGCTTTGGCGCTATCGCTCATGGCTATCCTGGTTTT
This sequence comes from Paenibacillus sp. Pae15, assembly GCF_024519685.1. Classification (NCBI taxonomy): domain Bacteria; kingdom Bacillati; phylum Bacillota; class Bacilli; order Caryophanales; family Paenibacillaceae; genus Paenibacillus; species Paenibacillus sp. Pae15. Next base: position 85,832 of record NZ_JALJRM010000007.1, read on the forward strand.
TGGAAATGTCGTGCTGCGCTATTTGTTTAACTCCGGCATTACATGGTCCGAGGAAATGGCCCGATTTTTATTCATATGGCTTGTGCTTCTCGGCGCAGTTATTGCATTCAAGGAAAATTCCCATCTGGGTGTCGATATGCTGGTCAAAAGATTATCGAAGCCGCTGAAAAAGATCGTATTCATCATCAGTAATGTGATTTTGCTGGCCGTTATCTACCTGGTGGTCGAAGGGAGCTGGAAAATTACGCTGCTTAACGCCGGCAGTACGGCACCGGCGACAGGCTTGCCGCTAACGTTGATTTACGGAACGGGTATTATCATGGGTATAGGTATGGGGCTGATTATCATTTTTAAGCTGTACCGTGTGCTGTTCGCTAATGAGGATGTCAATAAATATATGCAAATCCACGAATCTGAGGAAATCATTACGCATGTGAACACCTCTGGAAATAAGGAGGTCCCAAGATGATCGTTACCGTATTTCTCGGATCTCTGCTGGGCGCTATGGCGCTTGGCATCCCGATCGCCTTTTCGCTGCTCGTCAGCGGGATGGTGCTAATGTATACGATGGATATTTTCGACAGTCAGATTATGGCCCAGAACCTGATTGATGGCGCCGACAATTTCCCGCTGCTCGCGATTCCGTTCTTTATCCTGGCGGGGGAGCTGATGAATGCGGGAGGTATTTCCAAGCGCATCATTAACTTCGCTATGGCTCTCGTCGGTCATATCAAAGGCGGCCTCGGTTACGTTGCGATTATCGGAAGCGTCATGTTCGCAGGACTATCCGGTTCCGCTGTAGCCGATACGGCTGCACTCGGAGCGATTTTAATTCCAATGATGGTGGCGGCAGGGTATAACAAAAACCGGTCCGCCGGGTTGATCGCCGCCGGAGGGATCATTGCGCCGACCATTCCGCCAAGCATCCCTATGATCATTTTTGGCGTGACCAGCGGTGTTTCGATTACCAAATTGTTTATGGCCGGTATTGTTCCCGGTTTATTGCTTGGCGTCGGTTTGACCATTGCCTGGTATTTGATCGTACGCAAAGATAACTACAAAGTATTCCCGAAAAAATCCGCGAAGGAAATTTTGAAGGCCTCGGTCCAAGCGATATGGGCGCTTATTTTGCCGGTCATTATTATCGTCGGTTTGCGCGGTGGAGCCTTTACACCGACGGAAGCCGCCGTCGTTGCCGCCTTTTATGCGCTGTTCGTCGGTCTCGTCGTCTATCGCGAGCTGAAGCTGAAGGATTTGTACCAGGTTTTGGTGGCGGCAGGCAAAACGACCAGCGTCGTGATGTTCCTGGCTGCTGCTGCGCTGGTTTCCTCCTGGCTGATTACCGTAGCCAATATTCCCAACGAGCTGACGAACATGCTTAGCCCGTTAATGGATAATCAATTGCTTTTATTGATGATGATTAATCTTGTCGTTTTCCTGGTTGGAACGGCGATGGATTTGACGCCTACGATTTTGATCCTGACGCCGGTGCTTATGCCGATTATCGATGCTGCAGGAATCGATCCGGTGCTTTTCGGACTTTTGTTTGTCCTCAACTGCTCCATTGGATTGCTTACTCCGCCGGTAGGAACCGTACTGAACGTAGCGGCCGGGGTCGGAAAGCTCAGTATGGAAGATATTATGAGGGGCGTTTGGCCATTCTTGCTGGTTGAAGTGATTATTCTGCTTCTTCTCACCCTGTTCCCGCAAATTGTACTTGTACCGCTTGATTGGTTTACTTGATAGAGGAGGACACAAGAGATGAAAAAATGGAAAGTTGTCGTTACCGATTGGGAATACGCAGATCTGCGGTTTGAGGAAAACGTGCTGCTTCGCCACGACTCCATCAAATTGGTTTCCGCCCAATGCAAAACCGAGGAAGACGTGATCGAAGCATGCCGTGACGCCGATGCGCTCATCAACCAATACGCGCCGATCGGCCGCAAGGTGATCGAGGCGCTCGAGAAATGCAAGGTGATCACCCGCTACGGAGTCGGCGTGAACACGATTGATCTCGATGCGGCTACGGAAAAAGGAATTTGCGTTGCCAACGTGCCGGATTACTGTATGGATGAAGTGGCCGACCATGCGCTGGCGCTGCTTCTGAGCTGGACCCGAAAAATCACGCTGGCCAACCATCATGTGAAAAACGGCAAATGGGATTTCAAAGTCACACAGCCGATTTATCGTCTTCGCGGAAGAACGATCGGTTTAGTCGGCTTCGGCAAAATCCCTCAGATGCTGGCGGAAAAAGTAAAGCCGCTCGGCTTGAAGGTCCTGGCTTATGATCCTTATTTTCCGAAGCATTTGGCTGAAGAGAAGGGGGTTGCGCTGGTCGAGCTGGATGAGCTGTGCGCCCAATCCGATTTTATCTCCGTGCATGCCCCGCTTATGGAAGCCACGCGCGGGATGATCGGGGAGCAGCAATTTGCCCGGATGAAGAAGGATGCCATTATTATTAATACTTCCCGCGGACCGGTCATTCACGAGAAAGCGCTGGTCGACGCCCTGACCAAAGGGCAGATTGCCGGAGCAGCGCTGGATGTGGTGGAAGAAGAGCCGATTCCTAAGGATCATCCGCTTCTCTCGATGGATAACGTCATCCTTACGCCTCATGCGGCATGGTATTCCGAAGAAGCGGCGGCGGAGATGCGCTCCAAAGCGGCTATGGGCGTAGTCGACGTATTGATTGCCGGCGAATATCCGAAGTACCTGGTGAACCAAAAGGTGAAAGAGCGGGTAGAGCTGAAGCCTTCCCGGCCGGAGCAGCGCTACCAGAGCCTTTAACCCGATAAACAAAAAATAAGAATGGGGGAATCAAACATGAATTGGTTCAAAAAAGCGATGATCGGCATTACACTGCCCAGCCTGCTTGTCGTTAGCGCCTGCGGCGGCGGGGGATCGGCGACCCAGGAAGCGGGCGGTCAGGCGGGGGGAGCGCCGGCCAAACAAACGCGTACCCTCAAAGCGGGAATCGGTTTGAATGAGGATCATCCGCAGGGCCAAGGGCTTAAGAAATTTGCCGAGCTGGTGGAACAGAAGAGCGGTGGCAGCATGAAGGTGCAGACTTACTTTGCAGCTCAACTGGGCGATGATTTAAAAATGACGAATGCGTTAAAATCCGGAACGCAGGAGATCACCATTCCATCCACTTCACCGCTCACCTCGATGGTGAAAGAATTCGGCGTGTTTGACTATCCGTTCGTGTTTAATAACGAGCAAGAAGCGGATGCCGTGCTTGATGGACCCGTAGGGAAAAAATTACTCGATATGCTGCCGCAGCAGGGACTTATCGGATTAACTTATTGGGAGAACGGGTTCCGCAATTTGACCAACAGCAAGAGACCGGTTGCTGCGCCGGAGGATTTTCAGGGACTGAAGATCCGTACCCTTCAAAGTAAAGTGCATATCGAAGCATTTAGTGCTTTAGGGGCAAATCCGACACCGATGCCGTTCTCCGAAGTATTCAGCGCATTGGAGGGGAAAACCGTCGACGGCCAGGAAAATCCGCTGCCGACGATCGAATCCAACAAGTTCTATGAAGTGCAGAAATACTTGAGCTTGACGAATCACGTTTATACGCCGTTTGTATTTCTGGTCAGCAAGAAGTTCTGGGACGGTCTGACACCGGATGAACAAAAGATTTTGCAAGAGGCATCCATAGAAGCGGGTAAATTCCAACGTGAAAAGAACCGGGAGCAAAATAAGCAATCGCTGGAAAACCTGAAGTCTAAGGGCATAGAAGTAAATGAGGTGAAACCGGAAGACCGGGAGAAGATGCAGGAAATCGTCAAGCCTGTCCTCGATAAATTTTCCAAAGACTTAGGTGAAGCTTTGGTCAAAGAAATGTACGATGAAGTGAATAAAGTGCGCGGGAAATAAGACGCAACCCAAGTGATGATTCTTCTTAAGCAGCCGCCTTACTTGGGTAACGGCTGAAACGGAAGAGGCACCAATTATTTCAAGGATGGACATGGTCAAGGTGGGGGGAGCTGGAACAACGGTCTCCCCATCTGTATTGCTTCCCGAAACCAGGGACAACAACGGAAGGAATGGTTATGGGATCGGAACCGTCTTCCATGAATGCAGCGCCGTTAAGCCACAGGCCGGGATCCATGGAAAGATGGTTTGGATAAGAACATGAATACGTTTATAAAGGGGATGCGACTTTTGCAAAAAACTCGTGATGTCATTGAACAGCTTGGGTTCCCGCGTGGTGACCTTCATGATCTGCCGTCCTCCACAAAGACATTTCCGGATGGCGCCCAATACCGGATTGAAATTCCCAGCGTGGAAGGGCCCGCTTCCTTTGAGGCGGTTATCGAAGCCTGCAAGCAATATGATGTGTTGATTCATCGCGTGTCTCAAGGCAGCGGCATCATGCTGCTGACGGATGACGAACTGAAGCAAATGGCGGAAATCGGCAAGCGCGAAAACTTGGAGGTCAGCTTGTTTGTAGGACCTCGCGGTACGTGGGATACCACTGCAATGCCTTGGGCGAGTGCCGGCAAGGTCATCGGTCTTCGCGTGGAAAGCATGGATCAGCTCGTTTATTCGATCGAGGATATCAAGCGTGCGTGCGATGCGGGCATTCGCGGCATTCTCGTAGCGGATGAAGGGCTGCTTTGGCTTGTCAATGAGTTCAAAAAGAAGGGCGAGCTGCCGGAAGATTTGGTCGTGAAAATTTCCGTGCAAATGGCGCAGGCGAACCCGGTTTCCATTAAACTGATCGAAAGCATAGGGGCGGATACCTACAACGTACCGACCGATCTTACCCTGGCCCGCCTTGCTGCGATTCGTCAGGCCGTTGATATTCCGATTGATATTTATGTTGAAGTTCCGGACGATATCGGCGGATTTATCCGGCATTACGAAATTCCGGAAATCATCCGTGTGGCTGCTCCCGTCTATATTAAGTTCGGATTGCGCAACTCGCCTAACATTTATCCTTCCGGCACCCATTTGGAGCAAACCTCGATTGCGCTGTGCAAAGAGCGCGTGAGACGCGCAAAAATCGGAACGGATATGATCAAACGGTACAGTCCCGAATTGCGAACATCGGAAAAAGGCGCCGCCGGCTTGGGTGTCCCTGTGAAGAAGTAAACAAATGAAAGGTTTCCGTAAAAAGGGTGAATAAACATGCCGATGATTCAAGCTGTAGAACGGGCACTTTTGATTTTGGATTTGTTCGATGAGTATGATACCGAGTTGAAAATCACTGAAATCAGCGACCGCATGGTTCTGCACAAGAGTACCGTTCATTCTCTCTTAAAAACGCTTCAGGTTCATCGCTATATTGAACAAAACCCCGAGAACGGAAAATACCGTTTGGGCATGAAGCTGCTCGAGAGAGGGACCATCGTCATGCATAATCTCGATATTCGGAACGTTGTAAGAAAGCACCTGATCCACTTATCGAACATCACGGGCCAGACGACGAATTTGGTCATTCTGGACGGCAAAGAGGGCGTGTACATCGATAAAGTCGAAGGTTCGAAGGCGATCATCCGTTATTCGCGTATCGGCAAACGAATTCCAATCCACTGCAGTGCGGTTGGCAAGGTGCTCGTCGCCTATAAAGAGCCGAAGGAGTTAAAGCAATTACTGAAAGGTTATGTTTACAGGCAGCATACCGCGAAAACCATTATGAGCGAATCTTATTTTATGCAAGAGCTTGAAAAGGTACGTGGACAGGGCTACTCCGTAGACAATGAAGAAAATGAGCCGGGAGTGCGCTGCATTGCCGTTCCGGTAAGGGATCATTCGGGGCAGGTGATCGCTGCGATCAGTATGTCAACGCTCGTTGCACGCGTGAGCGATGCGGAGTTGATGGAGCACGTACAATCCCTGCAGCAGGCTGCGGAGGAAATTTCAGAACAGATGGGATTCGGCATTCCTTCATTTCATGGCAAGGAAGTGCTCTAGGGATATGAAGGAGTTCACTATATACCAACTTGGGAGGCATATTTCATGCGTATAATTCGATTTTTAAATGAGTCTGATGTACCTACGGTTGCTGCTTTAACGGATGAGAATCAAGTGTTTGCGCTGCCGTATCAAGGATTTATAGAGCTGGTGGATGCCGCTAATGCACAGGGAACGACCCCGCTGAAGCTCGTTTTGCGTGAGATCGAAAACGGCAGCCCGCTGCCAACGGCGTTCGAGAACCTTCGTCTGCTGGTGCCGATTGAAGCCCCTGAAGTATGGGCATCCGGCGTCACCTATGCCCGGAGCAAGGAAGCGAGAAATTATGAGGCTACCGGCGGCAAGCTGGATTCAACGACGTTCTACGATAAAGTATACGATGCGGAGCGTCCGGAAATTTTCTTCAAATCGACTGCCGCAAGGACCGTGGGGCCCAATGACGATGTTTACCTGCGCAGCGATTCGAACTGGCAAATTCCGGAGACCGAGCTCGGCCTTGTCATTGACAGCAAAGGTACGATTCTCGGCTATACCGTCGGTAACGATATGAGCTGCCGTGACATCGAAGGGGAGAATCCGCTCTATCTTCCGCAGGCGAAGCTTTGGAAAAGATCGTGCTCCATCGGACCGTCGATCCGTTTGGCGGAAACGGTGGAGGATCCGTACAAGTTCGAAATTGCCTGCCGGATTTACCGTAACAATGAGAAGGTTGTAGATGGTACGGCAAGCACCGGGCAGTTAAAGAGAAAGCTCGAAGAGCTGGTTTCCTTCCTGATCAGAGATAATGAAATCTTTGACGGCACTATCCTTCTTACCGGAACCTGCATCGTCCCCCCCAATGAGTTCACGTTGCAGGATGGCGACCGCATTGAGAATGAAATCTCCGGTATCGGTGTACTGACGAACTTCGTAAAACGCCCATAAGCGGAGTGGAGGGATCGGAATGGAGCCGACACAGGCCAAATACAAGGTCATTATGATGAAGCCGCAGGACAACGTCGCTGTCGCTTTGGAGAATGTACCGGCTGGAGCGCTTCTTCAGGTCACATGTCAGGATAAGACCTTTGAAGTCGAGCTCAGGCAGGCGATCGAGTTCGGCCACAAATTCGCCGTCTTACCGATCAGCTCGGGTCAGGATATCCTCAAATACGGCGAGGTCATCGGCGTTGCCGTCAAAGATATTCAAGCCGGCGAGCATGTGCATGTGCATAACCTGGAAGGCAAACGAGGAAGAGGTGATAAGCTTGGCCAATCAACCTGAACCGACATTTTGGGGATACCGTCGTCCGGACGGACGTGTAGGCGTACGCAACCATGTGCTGATATTACCTACCATTACTTGCGCCACTCAAGCGGCGAAGCAAATTACGGAGCTTGTGCAGGGCACGGTATCCTTCATTCATCAGCATGGCTGCGCCCAGGTCGGCGTCGATTATGAACAAACCTTCCGAACCTACGTGGGCATGGGGACCAATCCTAACGTTTACGGCGTTGTCGTACTTGGACTGGGCTGCGAAACGCATCAAGCGCGCAGCGTTGCCGGTGAAATTGCCAAGAGCGGCAAGCCTGTCGAGCTTGTATCGATCCAGGACCACGGAGGCACCCTGTCTGCCATCGCCCAGGGCGCAAAAATCGCGGCACAAATGGTGCAGGACGCCTCTGAGCTCATGCGCGAGCCGTTTCCGTTCAGCGAGCTTATCGTCGGTACCGAATGCGGCGGCTCAGATGCCTGTTCCGGCTTATCCGCGAACCCGGCGGTCGGATTCGTCAGCGACCGGATTGTCGATTGCGGAGGCACTTCGATTCTGGCGGAAACGACGGAACTGATCGGCGCCGAGCATTTGCTTGCGAATCGTGCCGTTGACGACAAAGTGGCGAAGCGGGTCTATGAAGTCATTCAGGCCATGGAAAACCGCGCCTTTACGATGGGCGTGGATATCCGTACCGGCAATCCGAGTCCGGGCAATATCCGCGGAGGGCTGAGCTCTCTTGAGGAAAAATCGCTCGGAGCGGCGAATAAAGCAGGAACCCGGCCGCTTCAGGAGCTGATCGATTATGCCGAGCGGCCGACCCGCAAGGGACTGGTTTGGATGGATACGCCAGGCCATGATATCGAGCAGTTAACAGGAATGGTCGCCGGCGGAGCGCAAATCGTGCTGTTTACTACAGGAAGGGGGACGCCAACAGGTTCTCCGATCGCACCAACGATCAAAATATCCACGAACTCGGCGATCTTCAATAAAATGCGCGAGAATATCGATATTAACGCAGGGACGATTATTGAAGGCACGGAAACGATCGACTCGGTCGGCCAGCGGATTATGGATCAAATTGCCAAGGTGTGCTCCGGAAAGCTGACCAAAGCGGAAATATTAAAGCAGCATGATTTCGGGATCTGGCGCATCGGACCTACATTCTAAATTTGTTATTCGGAAGGAGTAAATAGACCATGACCGTACAAACAGAAGCCAAAACCTATTTGAACTATATCGATGGAGAGTGGGTTGCCGCCTCCACGGGCAAGACGGACGCGAGCATTAACCCCGCGAACAAGCATGAAATTGTCGGCTACATTCAAAAATCCGGCAAAGAAGACCTGGATCGTGCCGTAGCTGCTGCGAAAAAGGCCTTCGCGCAGTGGAGAAAGCTGTCCGGCCCGGCGCGCGGAGAGTACCTGTATAAGATGGCGAATGCTTTGGAAAGACGCCTCGATGAAGTAGCGGAAACCATGACAAGGGAAATGGGCAAGACGTTCCCGGAAGCCAAGGGCGAAACCGCCCGCGGTATAGCGATTTTGCGTTATTATGCCGGTGAGGGCATGCGTAAGAACGGTGACGTTATCCCGTCTACGGATGCGGAAGCTTTGATGTTCACTACACGCGTTCCGCTTGGAGTTGTAGGCGTCATCACGCCTTGGAACTTCCCTGTGGCCATCCCGATTTGGAAAATGGCGCCGGCGCTCGTATATGGAAATACCGTAGTGCTCAAGCCGGCCCAGGAAACGGCTGTCACTGCGGCGAAAGTGATCGAGTGCATGGCGGAAGCAGGACTGCCCGCAGGTGTCTTGAATCTGGTTACAGGCAACGGTTCCGTTATCGGTCAGGGCATTATCGATCACCCCGATATTAACGGCATTACCTTCACCGGTTCCGACAACGTGGGTAAATTGGTCGGACAGGGTGCGCTTGCACGCGGTGCCAAATATCAGCTGGAGATGGGCGGTAAAAACCCGGTCATCGTGGCGGCGGATGCGGATTTGGATCTTGCGGTGGATGCGACCGTCAGCGGAGGTCTTCGCTCTACCGGTCAAAAATGTACGGCCACCAGCCGTGTTATCGTTCAAAGCGCCGTATATGAGGAATTCAAACAAAAGCTTCTGGCCAAAGTGAAGGAAATCAAAGTCGGTCACGGGCTGCAAAGCGATACATGGATGGGCCCTTGCGCCAGCCAAAGCCAATTGGATACCGTTCTTTCTTATATTCAAAAAGGAAAGGAAGAAGGGGCCACTCTTCTTTACGGCGGCAGCCGACCTGAAGGAGAAGGCTTGGAGCATGGCTTCTATGTACAGCCAACGGTATTTGAGAACGTCAAGACTAACATGACCATCGCGCAGGAAGAAATTTTCGGACCTGTGCTTGCTTTGATCAAGGTAGATACCATTGAGGAAGCGATAGAGATCGCCAATGACGTGAAGTTCGGTCTCAGCGCGTCCATCTTTACCCGCGATATCGCGAACATGCTCAATTTCATCAAGGATATCGATGCGGGCCTCGTTCGTATCAATGCGGAAAGCGCGGGCGTAGAACTGCAGGCTCCGTTCGGCGGAATGAAACAATCGAGCTCCCATTCCCGTGAACAGGGTCAAGCGGCAATCGAATTTTTCACTTCCATCAAAACGGTATTTGTTAAACCATAAAAAGCTCTCATAGGTACAGCAATAGAGGACCGGGTTTGCGATTGAAAAGCGAATCCGGTCCTCTTTTTCTCATAGGTAAAGCCGTTTAGCTAAAGTCATTTGCAGCCCGAAGAGAAATCTCCCGAAAAAAATGTTAACGTGAACAATTTTGTATTGTAATTGCGTGATAAAAGAAGTACTATTAAAGCACACGTGAACATTAATCTAAAAAGGGCAGAGGTGGAATGTTTATGAAAACATTTTTGGATGAAAATTTCTTGTTAAACAACGAAACGGCAGTCCATTTATACAATCATTATGCAAAAGAAATGCCGATTATCGACTATCACTGCCATTTGAGCCCTCAGGAAATATATGAGAACAAAACGTTTAAAAATATAACGGAAGTATGGTTGAACGGAGATCACTACAAATGGAGAGTCATGAGAGCTAACGGTATAGAAGAGAAGTATATTACCGGCGATGCTAGCGACTATGATAAATTCCTGGCGTGGGCCAAAACCGTACCGATGACGATTGGAAATCCGCTTTTCCAATGGTCCCATCTGGAGCTCCGGCGCTTTTTCGGCATCCATGACTTGATTAATGAAAAGAATGCGCCGTTGATTTGGGAGAAGGTAAACGCTCTGCTCCAAGGGGAAGGCTTCGGCGCAAGAGATCTGATTACCAAGTCCAATGTCAAAGTGGTTTGCACGACGGACGACCCAACCGATTCCCTGGAATATCATATCAAACTGAAGGAAGAGAACGATTTTGACGTGGCCGTACTGCCTGCTTTCCGGCCGGATAAGGGGCTGGAAATCAACCGGGCTACGTTTGTGCCTTGGATTGAGAAGCTTGGGCAAGTAACCGGACAGCCGATTTCCAGCTACGATCAATTTTTGGCAGCTCTCGATGCAAGGGCCAGATTTTTCCACAGCGTGGGCTGTACGGTTTCCGACCATGCGTTGGACTATGTAGCTTATGCCGAGACGACCAAAGAAGAAGCGGCAGAGATTTTTGCTTATGCCTTGCAGGGAAGAGCGGTTAGCTTAGAGGAAGAAAAAAAGTTTAAGACATATACATTGATTTTCTTGGGCAAAATTTATGCAGAGCTGGGCTGGGCCACTCAGTTCCACATTAATGCATCAAGAAACAACAACTCGCGGATGTTTGAGAAGCTGGGCCCGGACACAGGCTTCGATTCCATCAACGACAGCGCACTTGCTTATCCGTTAGGAAAATTGCTCGATGCTTTGGACAAAGAAAACGCCCTGCATAAAACGATCTTGTACTCTTTGAACCCTAAGGACAATTATGTGCTGGCCACGGTAATGGGAGCCTTCCAGAACGGCGGGATTCCAGGGAAAATGCAGCTGGGCTCCGCCTGGTGGTTCAACGATACGAAGGACGGCATGCTCGAGCAGATGAAAACGTTGGCTAACGTCGGACTGCTGAGCCGTTTTGTCGGGATGCTTACCGACTCCAGAAGCTTCTTGTCCTATACAAGGCATGAATACTTTAGACGATTGGTTTGCAACCTGATTGGCGAATGGGTTGAGAATGGAGAGGTTCCGAATGATATGGAGCTTCTGGGCAGTATTGTTCAAGGCATTTCCTATAATAATGCCAAGGACTATTTTAACTTCAAGATCAAGGCATAAATGGAAATATCCTGTTGAACAGGCCAACTCTCGCGGGTGGCCTGTTTCTTTGCATGGGATGAATATAACGAGGGATTGCCGTGTTTAGGGGGGAAGTTCTTGTGAAAGGTTTGGAGCAAGAAGCTTTAGATCTGCTGCCGTTTGGCATGATGTTTATGGATCGGGACAAGCGGATTGTACTTATGAATCGTTATGCCGCCGATCGCTTTTCACTTAAGTCTGACAAGGATATATTTTTGCAGGATGTACTCCAGGATTTGAGCATGGAGCCTTCCGATCCAAAAAGAAGTATGCAATTTAAGCTGGGGGATGAAGCGTTTGCCGCTCAGCGTTTTCCCTTTTTTCTACAGGGTCAAGGGGAAGGAGAAGTATTGGTTTTTCAGCGGGCGTCCGAGTTACAGGAGATCGTCGAGGAGCTGGATTTTTATAAAAATCTGAATTTCGATTTAAAGGCGATTTTTGATATTTCTTATGATGTGATTTATGTATCTGATGGCCAGGGGATTACCCTTAGGGTTAGTTCCGCGTGCGAAACGTTATGGGGCTACAAGGAAGAAGAACTGGTGGGAAAAAGCGTATATGAGTTAGAAAGAGAGGGAGTGTATTACCCTTCCATTACCCGTCTCGTTCTGGAAAAGCAGGAAAAGGTATCGATGATTCAAACGACCAAGACAGGCCGCCGCTTGAAGGTAGTCGGCACCCCGATTAAAGATGATGAGGGACGTATTATTCGTGTTGTCAATGCCTCCAGGGATATTACGGAGATTAGTCAGCTTCAAGCCGAGATTGAATTGCTTAAGCAATTAACGGAAAGCTACCGGAAAGAAATTATGGACCTGCGCTCCAAGAAGGAATTTGAGAAGGAAATGATCTACCGGAGCGAACAGATGAGAAAAGTGGTTTCTTTCTCGCAAAAGGTAGCCAAGGTGGATTCAAGCGTACTGCTGTTAGGTGAATCGGGAATCGGCAAAGAAGTGCTGGCTTCTTATATCCATAAATGGAGTCACCGTCATGAAGGACCGTTCATTACCGTTCATTGCGGGGCCATTCCGCCGCTGTTACTGGAGACCGAATTGTTTGGTGACGAGAGTGCGGCGGAAGTGAAACTAGGCTGCTTGGAAATGGCACATGAAGGAACCTTATTTTTGAATGAAGTGGATGAAATTCCACCGGCTCTGCAAGTGAAATTGCTTCGAGCCATCCAGGAAAAAAGGATTACGCGGATGGGAGGGAGCACTTCCGTTGAGATTAACGTAAGAATCATTTCCGCTACGGCACAGGACATCGAGCAGAAGGTACAGTCCGGACAATTCCGAAAAGATCTGTATTACCAGCTGAATGTTGTTCCCATTGCGATTCCTCCGCTGCGCGAGCGGAAAGAGGACGTTATTCCCTTAATCCTTTATTTCACAGACCAGTTAAACCGAAAATACGGGCTAAAGAAGAAATTTAATCCGCTCGTTTTAAAAAAAATGCAGGAATACGCTTGGCCGGGAAATGTCCGCGAACTGCAAAATATGACCGAAAGACTGTTTGTCACAACGGAGGACGAATGGATTCATGAGGAGCATTTGCCTGACCATGTGAACGTCAATGTCAAAGAACATAAAGGTATCCAGATTCATCAGATTATGCCCTTAAAGGATGCTGTTGAATTATTGGAAAAAGAATTGCTGCAATTGGCTCAAAAGCGGTATCATTCGACCACGAAAATCGCTGAAGTGTTAGGAGTAAATCAATCTACGGTAAGCAGAAAGTTAAGTCGGTGGAAGGGAAAGCAATGAATTATGCATATTTGCATATATGGTTATGCATTAATGCATAAAAAAGAAGGAAGCGATGGATATGGCTAAATATCCTGAATTTATAAGCTTTCTACTAAAATGACTATGCGATGCTGCATAGTTATTTGTTTTTCAACCTATTGTTTAACTCCAAGAGCCTTGTTATAAATGAAAGGTAAAGCGACACTGGGCTTACGTCGAAAGCGTTTGCAGACCAATGTTGTTTAATAAGACAAGGAGTGAGAGGATTGAAGTACCGGTATTTGATTTTTAGCATGATCGTATTTATGACGGTTATTAACTACATTGACCGTGGAGCGATTTCGTACGCCCAAGCCGCGATTATCGCAGAATTCGGTCTTAATCCAAAGTCATGGGGTGAAATCCTGGGTTACTTTGGCTACGGTTACATGATCGGGGCGCTGTTCGGCGGGATGCTGGCCGATAAGAAGGGGCCGAAGTTTGTTTGGATTGCGGCGGGGCTGGCTTGGTCTGTTTTTGAGATTGGGACCGCTTATGCCGGTTATATCGGAATGACCCTTTTAGGCGGTTCCGCCATTGCCGGCTTTGCTCTGTTTCGGGTGTTGTTCGGTCTGTCCGAGGGGCCGCTTTTTTCTACCATCAATCGCACGATGGCCAACTGGGCCGCTCCCAAAGAAAGAGGATTTGCCGCTTCGCTCGGATTGCTCGGCTCGCCGCTGGGGGCTTTGCTGACAGCCCCGGTAGCTGTCGGATTGCTTTCCATTATGGACTGGAAAAAGATGTTCCTCGTTTTGGGTATCATCGGAATCATTTGGGTCGTGATTTGGATGAAGATGTTTACCGACAATCCGGAGGATCATCCGAAAGTATCCAAGGAGGAGTTGGTTGAAATCCGGTCCACCGACGGTTTGTTGAAAACCGAGCAGGTCGTAAATCAAGGACCGAAGGTACATGTCCCATGGTATCATTTCTTTAAAAGTCCGACGTTGGTCATGAACGCCATCGGATATTTCGCCTTCCAATACGTCAATTTCTTGATTTTGACCTGGACACCTAAGTATTTGCAGGACACCTTTGATTTTAAATTATCTTCTTTGTGGTATTTAGGGATGATCCCTTGGATCGGCGCCTGCGTCACCGTATTGCTCGGGGGGAAAATCTCCGACGCTCTTCGCCGGAAAACAGGCAGCTTGCGCATCGCCCGTTCCGGTTTGGCGGTTGTTTCCCTTCTTCTTACGGCGATCTGCTTTATGATGATTCCGACTGTAAACAGTGTAGGGGCCGTGCTTGCTCTGATGGCCATCGGGAATGCGTTTAACTTTTTGCCTAATTCCGTGTATTGGACCGTTATTATCGATACGGAACCTACCCGAGCGGGGACCTTTGGAGGAGTTACTCACTTTATCACGAATATAGCTACTATTGTCGCTCCTACGTTAACAGGTGTACTGGTTGCGTCAAGCGGGTATACGGCTATGTTTGTAGCGGCAGCCGTTGCAGCAGGAATAGGGATGGTGGCCATGATCTTTGTGAAACCCGGCAAAAGGGAAAAAACAGCTTAATCGACGAATATTTCACATTCCAAGGCAGCCCCCGACTAGGGGGTGCCAATCCAAGGTGAGAGGAGATTCCAAATGTCCGATTCTAATCTGTTAAAGCTCGATATCGCGACGCTTTCGAAGAAGCTTCGCAGCAAGGAAATATCTCCGAAAGACATTGTCACCCCATTGCTAAAAAGGATAGATGCCCTCAATCCGGTGCTCAATGCTTTCATTACGGTAACGGCGGAGGAGGCGCTTGTACAGGCCGAACAAGCCGAGGCCGAAATCGCGGCAGGTCAATACAGAGGACCGCTGCACGGAATTCCCGTCGGATTAAAGGATCTGATTTATACCAAAGGCATAAAAACCACCATGGGCTCCGCGATTTACAAAGATTTTATACCCGATGCGGATGCCAGTGTGGTCCGGAAGCTAAAGCAGGCCGGTGCCATTGTGATCGGAAAACTCAACACGCATGAATTTGCCTATGGACCTACGGGCGATATTTCTTATTTTGGCCCGGTGCGCAACCCCTATGATACGTCCAAAATGACCGGAGGGTCCAGCAGCGGCGCCGGTGCGGCCGTCGCTTCAGCACTCTGCTTCGGAGCTTTAGGAACCGATACCGGGGGCTCTATCCGGATTCCTTCTTCGGCATGCGGGATTGTCGGAATGAAGCCTACCTTTGGGAGAGTAAGCAAACACGGAGTATATCCGTTGGCCTACACGCTGGACCATATCGGACCGATGACACGGACCGTTCAGGATAATGCGGAGCTGCTAGGCATCTTGGCCGGTTACGATCCTGAGGACCCGTTTTCGGTGGAGCGAGCGGGAGAAGATTTTACCCGTTATATCGGGGAACCGATTCGAGGTAAGGTGATCGGTATTCCATCGACCTTCTATTACGACCTGATTGATGATGAAATCCGCGCCAAAATAGACGACGCCATCAATCTGTTGAGAACCCTGGGCGCAGAAATCCGAACGGTGGATATTCCGGTTCTTTCCGAAGTGTCATGGGCACAGCTGAAAACGATACAAAGCGAAGCTTATGCGGTTCACGAAGAGCACTTCAATTCTTCCGCGGAAAAATATCATCCGGAAGTGTTGGAACGGCTGCAGGTAAGCGCAGAAGCCAAGGGGTATGAATACGTGAAGGCTCAGGACATTCGCCGTCGCGCTCAGGAGTCCTTTCGTCATGTTTTCGAGCATGTGGATGTGCTGGTTACGCCAACCCTCCCCATCCTGCCTCCGAATATCGGACAGAAGGAAATCCGGATCAACGGACAGGACGAGCCGGTTCGTGCCGCCCTTCTCCGCTTAACAGGACCAACCAATTTGACGGGACTGCCCAGCCTTTCGGTTCCATGCGGTTTTTCAAAGACGGGCTTACCGATCGGGATGCAGTTCATCGGAAGGCCTTTCGATGAGGCGTCATTATATCAATTCGCTGCCGCTTTTGAAAAGGAAGCCGCCATCCCTGCATTACGATGGGAAATTAAATAAGCAGCCCGGGGGATGCATTCATAAGGGCAGAGTAAGGTAAGCATGCCACTGAAAAAGCTTTGCAAGGCGGAGAATTTGTAGAAGTACGGCTAAACCAATGGAGAAGGGACCGCCCCGATGTCTATTTTAGACGGAGGAGCGGTCCCTTTGCTGTCTTTGATGATGTCCATTCCCTTTCGCTTAAAAGATTGTAGGGCCGGAAGGCTATGCGGGAGGTTCCCCCTTGTTGCCATACTCGATGGCCTTCTCCCAGGTTACTGCAACACGTGTGATATCTTCTTCATTAAGATCATTACCTATCTGTACTTCAATGAATACGAGCGGCGTAATGGCCTTCACTGTATGTTTGGCCCCGCAGGGGATTTGAATCACGTCGCCGGTTTCAATGGTGGAGAGTCGGCCCTCCAAAATCAGCTCACCGGATCCGGAAATGACGGTCCATACTTCTCTTCTTTTTTGGTGAGAATGATAGCTCATATTTTTGCCTGCATGCATCTCGATCTTTTTAATCAGAGTTTCCGTTTCCTTTTCTGTTTTCGAGTAGTCCAATACCCGACAGGTTCCCCATCTTCTTTCATCATACATAGGCCGTCGCAGGATGCTATTGACTTGCTGCTTGATTCGATTGGCGTTGGTTTTACTGGCGACAAGAATACCATCGGCGCTTGCGGCTACAATAATATCGGATACATCGATCACATGAACGGGAAAGGAGAGCTCATTGACCAGTTGGGTATTCACAGAGTCATCTGACACCTGGCCTAAACCGACGACGCTGCTGCCAAGATGATTCGCTAATGTATCCCAGCTGCCCAAATCGTTCCAGGTCCCACCGTAGGGGATCACTACCGTATGACCGGTTTTTTCCACAACTTCATGATCAAAGCTAAGCTCGGGCAATTGTTCATACCGATCAAGCCATTCCTCATATTCAACGGGCAGACCTCGGCTGCTTAAGTAAGAAAGCATAAACCGTAGGGAAAAGGCGAAAACACCGCAATTCCATAGAGCGTTCTTTTGAATCAGGAAGCTTGCATGGTTTGCATCCGGTTTCTCCACGAATTGGGCAACGGGATAGTATTCCGCCTTGTTTTGGATCTTCGGCACAATGTATCCATATTGACTGGAGGCGTGAGTAGGGGTGGTTCCAAGAAGGGCGAGATCTGCTTGGGATTGGCTGAGGATATGCGGCATCTGATGAAAAATATGGAAAAAGGACTCCTCAACGAATAAATCAACAGGAATAATACAGACGGTTTCATCTGCATCGGCATGCACTTTGGAATGAAAATAAGCTGCGGCTAAAGCGACTGCCGTGAAAGTTCCTCTTTTGTGAGGTTCGCTAATGATAGGAACGCGGTCGCCAATATGATTTATGGTAATTTCAATTTGGCTTTGATGAGTAACGATCGATGTGTATGGAAGCAATCCGGCTGACTCCAATTGTCTGCAAATCCTTTGGATCATGGATTCCTTGACCCCGTCTGGAGATTCCAGCAGCTTAAGAAATATCTTCGATCGGATTTCATTGGAGAGCGGCCAGAGTCTTTTCCCGGAACCACCGGATAGCAAAACAATTCGCAAGACTATTCCTCCTTACAGGAAGCCTTTAGGATCTTCGTTGTTTTTTGAACAATAAAAAAAGTATACATTGTTTTCAGCGGTGCCGAAATCTTTTTTTAGTACAAGTAAACCTGCCTTATAATGGCGGTCGCTCATCCATGGACGAATAGACGTTTTCTTCTTATTCGGATCACCTTTTCGATAGCTTGTTTTAATGTGAATCCGGCACGGAGCCAAGATTGATTAAGCATATCCCTTCTGCCTTGCCTTCCCTTCTGTCTACAAAGACCCGGGTTTCGATACGCCAATCTCATTTGTCTTTTTAGGCTCTGAATATCCGCTTCCGCCCAGCGTTGTCCTTTTTGTGCGAACAAATGGCGGAAAGTAGGTGATATGGAGTGCCGGCTATTCATGCTGATCGCCGGAGGTCTAAGCTGATAACGGATGAAAAATGAATTTCCGGAATGCAAGAAGTCCATGTGTCCGCCCCATCCGGTAGCGATAACGGGAACACCGCTGGACAGCGATTCAAGAAAAGGTAAGCCTACGCCTTCCCCTCGGGAAGGCAATACAAAGACATTCCCCAGAGTATATATCCCTTTCATCTGATGCTGCCTCAGACGATGTGTGATAATGGAAACCGGAGCAGTTTTTTTGCGGATTCGAAGCATTTTTTTGTAATTGCGAATTTTATTTTTAATCCATTCTTCCTTTTCAACCCGGCTGTATCCATTCGTTTTGATTACTAAAGCGACTCGATCGGCGGAAGAAAACTCTTCCCAGTAGGCTCTTAATAAAGCCTCGGGATTTTTACGGTGTTGGAAACCAAATATGGAAACAAATATGAACCTTCCTGACAGCTGTTTTAACAGCAGCTTCTTATTCTTCGGCTTAAAAATATGGATATGCACTCCATGCGGGACAATAAATAGGGGTACCTTCACGCCGCTATTTCTCATGGCGACCTTATTATGAAGCGAAGGGACGAAAACGGCATCAAACTGATTGATATTAGGCAGCCAGCAGCGCGGTATTTTGGTTGTTTCCCATACGGTATTCAAAATGATGTAATCGTAACGTTTTCTTTCCTTTTTCAGGTTAATGGTATTTGGCGGATAATGATATATTAAAACCTTGGGTTTGTTTTTGGCGTATGGCTTTTGTGCGAATTTCGCAAGCAGGGTATTTGTTCTGTTTGGTGTTCTGGTCAACTGATGCGTTTTCACATCCACTTTCACATCCACGCCTCGCCGCTGCAAAGCAAGAACATACTCTCTGCTTGCTATTCCAAGACCGCTGGCTCTACTTACAGGCCCTCTCCATACCACTTGATAAGCAGTCATTGTACCAGTCCCTTAGGTTTTCTTGAATACCACTTCCGCTTGTGGAAGGAGATGGACCTGAATTTCTTAGCCAGCTTCTTGATCTTGGACGGGGATAACTGTGAAGCATTCATATTTAAACTTTTGTTCAAAGCCTTCTTAAGTATGAGCTGGCCGGGGGATCTGGAGTAGAGGAAGTTCCCATACGTTTCAAATTCGGAAAAAGCAAACGGTTTGGACTTGTCGCTTTGGCGTATAATCGCCCGGTACCAGCTTGTATGATGTCTGGCTTCAATAGCCTTCTTCAGCTTGGCAAGCTTTGATTTATCAAACAGCATATAGTGGGTGACAAATGAGACGGGCGAAGAGGCCTTGGTTCCCAATAGCTTTTTGTAGGTTTTGAAATATTCATTCTGGCTCCAATTTCGGCAGTAAAACACGGTTTTGCCACCGGTTCTAAACCTGTGGGGACGAATCAGTACCGTATCGGCATCGATGACCAAGTAAAATTTTTGGGAACCTAAGGAATCGCCGCCGAGCTTTAATAGCTGCTGGTAAAGCCAGCCCGACTTATCCCATTTCCTGGAACGGTAATGAATATGCTTTTTGGTAATCGGCAGGACGGCAGTCTCATTGATAAATCGGCACCCTTTATGGCGGCATATGTTTTTGATTTTTTGGCTGTTTGGAGAAACGATCATAATGCTGCCTATAGGATGCTTTACATGCTTTCTGATGGCATCAATCACATAAGGGAGTGTACCCGAATCCTTCTCAATCGCCGGGATGAGCACATCGATTTTGGTTTTGCTTTTGGGCGGGTTCTGAGTTGGAAGTCCCATCTCTTCATCTCCATTTGCTTGATACTGTAGTAAATGATCTCCACTATAATATGTCTTTTTTAAGGGAATGGTTTGGGCAAAAGGGACGGCGTGAGGTATATATGGAAATGAAAGTGCCGCTTCTAGACAAAATATCCAATCCATATTTTATTGACAGGGTCTCATGCAAATAGTATGATTTATTCAATCTGAACCATTATACAATTACGGGTATGATCGACATGAACATAAGCGGAAGCGATGTACGTCGTATGGGTGACGCCTTTTTCGATCGAAAAAGGTGTTTTTGCTTGGGGGGGACGATATGATTCAACTTATTGATTTGCATAAAGAGTATAAGACGAAAAAAGGAATGGTCCTCGGTGTCGATCGTGTCAATTTAACTATCCGCAAAGGGGATATTTTCGGCATTGTCGGTTACAGCGGAGCCGGTAAAAGCTCGGTGCTCCGGTGTATCAACCTGCTGGAGAAGCCTACCTCGGGCAAAGTGGTGGTCGATGGCGTGGATCTGACGTCGCTTTCGAAGGAAGAGCTAAGAGTCGCCCGCCAAAAAATCGGGATGATCTTCCAGCACTTTCATTTGATCACCAGCAAAACGGTGTTCGAGAACGTGGCTTTCGCGCTTAAAGCTGCGGGGAAACCGCCATCTTTGATCGACAAGCGGGTCACCGAGCTCTTGCAGCTGGTAGGACTGGCTGACAAAGCGGAGCATTACCCGGCCCAGCTCAGCGGCGGCCAGAAGCAAAGGGTAGGTATAGCGCGGGCATTAGCCAATGATCCTCAGGTGCTGCTGTGCGACGAGCCGACCTCCGCTCTCGATCCGACCACAACCCAATCCATTTTGTCGCTGCTTCGCGATATCAATAAAACCTTAGGCCTGACTATCGTACTCATCACGCATGAAATGGAAGTGGTGAAGGATTTATGTCATCACGTCGCCATCATGCAGGACGGAAAAATTATTGAAGAAGGCTCGGTTTATGAGATTTTTGCCAATCCGGTTCAATCGTTGACCCGGGAATTTATTGCCAACACGCTGGAGTTCAAACTGCCCCGGAAATTATGGGACAAGCTCGATCCGGCCGGGAAAGTGGTCAAAGTATTATTTCGCGATGAAGCGGCTGAACAAGCGATTATTTATGACATGCTGAAAGCGAGCGGAATCAAGGCGAACATCCTGCATGGCAAGATTGAATATATCGGGGACAAGCCTCTGGGCACGTTTATTATGGAAGTGACAGGAGAACCCCTGGAGATCGACAACGCGCTGCAATATCTGGTGGATCGATCCTGCGGAGTGGAGGTGGTAGACCGTGTCGAGTAGCGAATTCCTTCAATTGTTGCCCGATATGCTCAAGGCCTTTTATGAGACCTTGTACATGGTCGGCATCTCGCTCGGCGTCGCCATCGTGTTGGGTATACCGATAGGAATACTGCTTTTTGTCAGTGACCGGGGATTGTTCTCCGAGAATCGTACGCTCAATGTGGTGGTAGGATTTGTGGCGAATATGATTCGTTCCATTCCGTTTTTGATCCTGCTCGTACTGCTCCTGCCGTTCACGCATTGGATTCTCGGGACGACCATCGGCCCGACAGCGGCGGCGGTTCCGTTATCGGTGGCGGCCATTCCTTTCTATGCACGGCTGGTAGAGGCATCGCTGCGGGAAGTAAACAAAGGCGTTATCGAAGCTGCGGTGGCGATGGGCGCAAAGCCGTGGCTTATTATCCGTGAAGTGCTGCTGCCCGAAGCCAAATCGGGAATTATTTCGGGATTGACGATCACGGCAATCAGCCTGATCGGCTTCTCCGCTATGGCCGGTACGGTCGGCGGTGGAGGGATTGGCGACCTGGCCATTCGTTTCGGGTATTACCGGTACGATAATCAAGTGTTGTTTACAACGGTTATTTTGCTGATCGTGTTAGTTCAAATCATTCAACATATCGGGGATTGGGCCGCACGTAAAGTAGATAAGCGTTGAGATAAATATGATTTCAAAGGGGGAAGGGAAACCATGAGAAAGCATGCTGTACTCATGATGATTCTGGCATTGGTTTTATCTTTGCTTGCAGGCTGTGGAACCAAAGATGCCGGGAGCGACAATGGCGCCGATGCGCCTAAGCAAGAGCAGAAAAAAGCATTAAAGATCGGAGCAACGGCCGGCCCTTACAGCGATATGGTCGGTAAAGCGATTAAGCCGATTATGGAAAGCAAAGGCTACACGATTGAAGTTGTGGAGTTTAACGATTACGTTCAGCCGAACAAGGCGCTTGCCAACGGCTCGATTGATGCCAACCTGTTCCAGCACATTATTTATTTGAAAAAATTCGCATCGGACAATGGTTTGGATCTCAAAGAAGTGATCAGTGTACCGACGGCTCCAATGGGACTGTATTCCAACAAGTTTAAATCGCTTGATGATATCAAAGAAGGCAGCACGTTAACGGTCGCCAACGATCCGGCCAACCTGGCCCGCACGCTGCTTATGCTTCAGGATATCGGATTGGTTACCATCAAAAAGGATGCCGATCCGTCGAAAATATCCGAAAAGGATATCGACCAAAACCCGAAGAAGCTTGTTATTAAACCGCTTGAAGCCGCTCAATTGCCGCGTACTGTAGATAGCGCCGATTTGGCTGCGGTACCGGGCAACTTTGCACTTGCCGCCAAGATGGATCTGACCGCTGCTTTGAAATTGGAGAACATGGCGGAAAACTACCGCAACGTACTGGTTGTGAATACGAAAGATGTCGAAACTCAATTCGCCCAAGATCTGAAAGCTGCGATTCAATCGCCGGAGTTTGAGAAAACGATCGACGAACAATTCAAAGGCTTCTCCAAGCCGGAATGGATGACAAAGAAGTAATAAAAATTAAGGCTCTCCGCTGAGGGGGCCTTATTTTTTGCCGTCGGGATGCGCAAAAATTTGGAAAATATGAATTTAAAAATCGACAATTTTTTTGTATAATATTTGTAAATACATATTCAACCAGGTAGCGCTGTCTTTCCCATTCTTGTAGCTTTTTTTTTACAATGAGGTGCTGACATGAACGGAAATTCAATCATGCAATTAACAAAAAAGTTACAAGTATCAAACGGCGGGCATATTTTATACTTTTACGATGATTTGCAGCATTATCTAAATAATGCGCTTTCATATATTGTCACCGGTCTGGAACACGATCATCATATTCTGTTTATTGACTCCGAAGAGAAAAATCGTCTGATTGAGGAAAAGCTGAAGCAGATTCTATCGAATGAACAACGGTGTAAGGTGCATTTTTATGACCGATGCGTTTTTTATGGGGCGCACGGAGATTTTAACAGTCAAACCATCGTGAATCAATTCGGTGAAATGCTGCAGCCTTTTTTGAGTAAGCATATTTCTATACGAACGTGGGCCCATGTAGATTGGAAGGAACAAGAAGGTATTGCAGATTTGCTTGAGAAGTACGAAGTGATAGCTGACAGCAATGTTTACGGAATGGGATTGTTATCCGTCTGTGCCTATGATGCGAAAAGTGTACCTGCGTCACTTCTTATGAAGTTAATGAGAAGCCACGAGTACCTGATGACGGACAATGAACTGATTCGTTCCAATTTATATAAGAATACAGATGAAACGGTGATATTTCCTTCCCTTTCGGTTCAGTCCGAAATGCAATCCGAAATGGATTTATATAAGCAAAAGCTGGATTTTGTTCATGTGGTGTCCCACGAAGTCCGCAATCCGCTGACGATTATCAAAGCGTATGCTTCGATGGTGCTTAAATCGGAGTCTCATCTAAGTCCGGGCAGCATAGAAAAGATGAAATCGATTGCCGACTGCGTGGATATTATAGATAATGAAATTTCATATATCATCTATACGGAACAGATGTTATCAAACGACTTATTATGGAATAAAGAAATGATCTGGCTTTTGCCGAGTATACAAGAAGTCATCGATTTTATGAGTATTAAAGCGAGAACGCAAGAGATTCAGCTTGTTTATACACTGGATCTGAAAGGAAACGAGAAGCTTTTCAACAATACCATCGGATTTAAATTAATATTGTCGAATTTATTGAGCAACGCGATAAAGTATAGTCATGAGCATTCCAAAGTCATATTCTCGGCCGTCAGTGACGGGAAGAAAGTAGTGATGAAGATTAAGGATCATGGTGTGGGCATGCATGAACACCAGCTTCAAAATTTGTTTCAAAAATACGGGAAATTCAATCAAGAAAAAAGCGGTCAAGGGATTGGTCTTTACATGGTAAAGAAGCTTCTGGATCATTTTGAAGGCACGATCCATATCCAGAGTACATACAATCAAGGTACGGAAGTAAGGGTTGAGCTGCCGTTAGCCGAATCATAAAGTCATGAGTGGGATCACTCTTTTACAGCCTGTAGACAGCATTCCTCACGGAATGGGATTCTACGGGCTGTTTTTTTATTTTACGCAGATAGAAAAAAATAATTTTGGGTAAATTTCCAAAATATTGATTGACAAAAGAAGGATAAAAGAATACAATTAATACTAACATACTAATAGTTAGATGTTAACTATTAGTAAGTAAAAATAGGGAGGTTGTTACAATGGCTAAAACAAAATGGATTGTCGACCCTACGCACAGCAGTATCGATTTTACGATCAGACACATGATGATTGCGAAGGTAAAGGGGACCTTCCATACCTTTGAAGCGAATATTGAAGCCGACCCCACAGATCTGACAACCGCTGACGTTCAATTTAGTATCGATTTAAGCAGTATTGACACCCGGAATGATGATCGTGATGCGCATTTGCGTACAGCTGATTTTTTTGATATCGAGAAGTATCCGAAACTGACCTTCCAATCTACCCAAATCACGAAAACAGGTGACGGGGAATACAATGTGACCGGCAATCTGAACCTTCATGGCGTCACTCGCCCTGAAACATTCTCCGTTACATTTGAGGGTCAGGGCAAAGATCCTTGGGGAAATGAGAAAGCCGGATTCAGCGGTCAAGGCAGCCTGAAGCGCAGCGACTACGGCTTAACCTGGAACGCGGCATTGGAAACAGGAGGCGTGCTCGTCGGAGACGAGGTTAAAGTTTCGATTGAGATTGAAGCGTCGAAACAAGCCTGACATGGATATATAAACAGCATGCCGGATCCCTGTGAATCAAGGGCACCCTATCGGGTGTCTTTTCACATACCGGCGGGGAAAGGCCGATGGCCCAGACAGTTGCTTTTTGAAATAACCTGTGGTAAAGTTAGAGAAATTGGAAATTTGAAACCGCAATTCACATATTGAAAAGGGGATCATTTTGAAGATGGAACTTTTTTCAATATGTGAATTTTTTTTAAAGAAAAAAGGAACATGTTAAATTAATCTATTGGAGGTTTTTCACAATGCAAACAGGTACAGTAAAATGGTTTAACGCAGAGAAAGGTTTTGGCTTTATCGAGGTTGAAGGGGGAAACGATGTATTCGTACATTTCAGCGCGATTCAAGGCGATGGCTTCAAGACGCTTGACGAAGGCCAACGCGTGGAATTCAACGTTGTACAAGGCAACCGCGGTCCTCAAGCCGAAAATGTTGTAAAGCTGTAAAGCACATACCGTCTTAGCCATAAGACAGCAACCACAGGGATCGTCTCCAGAAAGGCGGTTCCTTTCGTGCTGTCATAAAGCGAAAGCCCTTATCGATAACGATAAGGGCTTCGTCTTTGCCCGGGATTTAACCTAATCCCAGACCTTCTGCGATTCTCGCTCCGTAATCGGGGTCGGCTTTGCGGAAATGCCCGATTTGCCGCAGTTGAATCTCCGGTTTCACAGGCTTCATTGCAGTGACAATGTTGTCGATCAGATCCGCTTGTTCGCTCTCGCTCAATAAACGATACAAATCGCCGGCTTGCGTGTAATGATCATCGCGATCATACGGGTAGCTGTCGACCGCACCGGATACCGGCAGCGGCGGAGCTTTGGCTTCCGGAACCTCTTTCGGGCCGTTAAAGCTGTTGGGCTCGTAGTTGACCGAACTGCCGCCGTTGTCGTCGAATCTCATCGCCCCATCCCGCTGATAGTTGTCTGCAGGGCTTATCGGACGGTTTACCGGTAACAGATTATGGTTTGCTCCCACGCGGTACCGGTGCGCGTCGGAATAGGCAAACAGCCGGCCCTGCAGCATTTTGTCCGGGGAGAAACTGATACCGGGCACCACATTTCCAGGCGACAGCGTCGCTTGCTCCACTTCCGCGAAATAGTTTTTCGGATTCCGGTTCAATACGATGCGTCCGACCGGGATCAAAGGATAATCCTTCTGGGACCACACCTTGGTCACATCGAACGGGTCGAAACGGTACGTATCTGCATCCTGCAGAGGCATAATTTGAACGTACAGCGTCCAGGACGGATAATCCCCTTTTTCGATCGCTTCAAACAGATCCCGGGTTACGTAATCCGGGTCCTCGCCGGCGATGCGGACGGCTTCCTCCCGGCGAAAATTCTGAATGCCCTGATCGGTCTTGAAATGGTATTTTACCCAGACGGCTTCGCCCTGCTCATTAATCCATTGGAACGTATGGCTGCCGAACATGTGCATATGACGATACGATTTGGGTGTGCCGCGGTTGGAGAACAAAATGGTCACTTGATGCAGCGATTCCGGGGAAAGAGACCAGAAATCCCAGATCGCGTTCGGGTCTTTAAGATTGGTTTGGGGATTGCGTTTCTGCGTATGGATAAAGTCCGGAAACTTCAGAGGATCGCGAATAAAAAAAACAGGCGTATTGTTGCCGACCAGATCATAATTGCCGTCTTCGGTATAGAATTTGATAGCCGTACCGCGAGGATCGCGTTCGGTATCCGCGGCGCCTTTTTCGCCGGCGACCGTTGAGAAGCGGATGAAAACCGGTGTTTGCTTGCCAACCTCGGATAAGAATTTGGCCTTGGTCCACTGATTCACGGCATGCGTGACTTCAAAATAGCCGAAAGCGCCTGCACCTTTCGCGTGGACGACCCGCTCCGGAATGCGTTCGCGGTTAAAATGAGCCAACTTTTCGAGTAAGTGCACATCTTGGATCACTACAGGCCCGCGTTGGCCGGCCGTTTGCGAATTCTGATTATCCGCGACAGGGCTTCCACTGGATGTCGTTAACTTTTTTTTGCCCATATCATCAACCTCCTCTTCAAATTTCTAATTGATGTGTGATGGTCATGTTGTGCATATTCTGCACGGCGGTTCGAAATTGCTCGATCCATCAAGGCCGGCGAGCGTGTGGAGCCGGAAAGAACACTCACGGCGGGAAAAGCCCGGAGGAATGAGAAATCCCATGCATTTTATTTGTATTAGCCATATATACTGGATTATGACTACTTCCTAGGATGATAGGGCGGGTGATGCGCATTGCTTCATATTGTCGCTTGTATTAAACAGGTGCCGGATACGAAAATCATCAAGATGAATCCGAAGACCAATACCATGGATCGTGCCAGCGCGCCGGCGATCCTCAATCCCTATGACGCTCATGCGGTGGAGGAGGCGGTTCGGCTCAAGGCAAAGTACGGGGGAACGGTCTCGGTGCTGACCATGGGGCCGCCGCCGGCGGTGAAGGCGATTAAAAAATGCATCGAAATCGGAGCGGACGAGGGCTATATGATCTCCGACCGCGCGTTTGCCGGCGCCGATACGCTGGCGACCAGCTATGCGCTGACGAAAGCTTTGGACAAAATCGCCAAGCTCCGGCCGATCGACCTGATCCTGTGCGGTAAAATGACCATAGACGGAGACACGGGTCAAGTGGGTCCCGGGATTGCCAGGAGACTCGATATTCCCCCGCTCACCTCGGTCAAGAAGATCGTGGAGGTGCGGCGGGAACAAGGATATTTGATCGTACACCGTAAGCTGGAGGACGGCTATGAGGTTGTCCGATCGACATTGCCCTGTCTGCTTTCCGTGGAAAAAGAGATTAACGAAGTTCCGTATTCTCCGCTGCCTAACGTGCTTCGGGCGGCACGCTATCAACCGCAAATATGGTCGGTGGGCGATCTGGACGATGTTGACCGGACTCAGCTTGGATTAAAAGGGTCGCCGACGATTGTTTCCTCCGTGTGGGCGCCCCAAAAGCCCCAAGGGGGGACCATTCTGGAGGGTGGACCGAAGGAACAGGTGAAGGGATTGCTCGGCATTTTGATGGAAAAGAAAGAATTGTTCCAAGCAAGGGGTGAAGCTTGATGAGCTTCGAGGACTACCGGGGTGTCTGGGTGTATATCGAGGTGAAGGAAGGCCAGGTCGCTCCGGTTTCGCTTGAATTGTTGGGGGCGGGGAGAAGGCTGGCGGATAAACGGGGAACGGAGCTGGCCGGGGTCGTCATCGGCGAAGGCGTGAAGCCCTTGGCAGAAACGGTATTTGCATACGGTGCGGATACGCTCTATGTATACGATGACCCGATTTATAAGCATTACCGTACGGAACCGTACATGAAAGCCTTGCTCGCGTGCACGCAGAAGTACAAACCGGAAATTATTCTGTACGGTGCCACCTCGACCGGAAAGGATCTGGCGAGCGCGGTGGCTACGGATCTGCCTACGGGACTTACCGCCGATTCCACCATGCTGGATGTGGAAGAAGACACCGGCCTGCTGCTGGCCAGCCGTCCTGCTTTCGGAGGCAACATCATGGCGACAATATTGTGCAAGAAGTACCGGCCTCAAATGGCTACCGTTCGCCCGAAAGTTATGAAAGCGCTATTCCCGGAGCCTGGCCGAACGGGAACGCTGGTAGAAGAATCGATTCCGCTGCAGGAAGAAGAGGTTCGCACCAAAGTGTTGGAGATCGTTCGGGAAACAGCCCGCAGAGTGCGCATCGATGAAGCGGATATTGTGGTAGCCGGGGGAAAGGGAATGGGAGGACCCGCAGGATTTCAGCTGATACATAAGCTGGCCGAAGTTTTGGGAGCCGCCGTAGGGGCCAGCCGGGATGTGGTCGAAGCGGGATGGATCGGGCATCATCATCAAGTAGGGCAGACCGGTGTAACGGTCACGCCGAAAATCTACTTTGCCATAGGCATCTCAGGGGCCATCCAGCATATCGTGGGCATGCAAAATTCCGGATTAATCATAGCGATCAATAAGGATCCGAATGCTGCGATATTCCAGAACTGCCATTACGGGATTGTAGGCGATGCGTTCGAGATCTTGCCCCTGCTGATTGAAGAGTACACAACGGCCTTGGGTGGAAAGGAGGACGGGTATGTCCGAAAAATTTGAATGCATCGTCGTCGGCGCCGGCCCTGCGGGAATTGCCTGTGCCTATGAGCTGGCCAAGGCCGGAGTGAAGGTGCTGCTGTTGGAGCGAGGCGAATATCCGGGCTCGAAAAATGTGATGGGCGGCGTGCTGTACCGGCAGATGATGGAGGATGTCATCCCGGAATTTTATAAAGAAGCTCCGCTGGAGCGGCCTATCGTAGAGCAGCGGTTTATGATGATGGATAAGGAATCGGCCCTTACCTTCGGTTATAAAGGAATGGAATGGGGACAGGAGCCTTATAACAACTTTACCGTGCTTCGGGCCAAATTCGATCAATGGTTCGCTCAGAAGGCGGTGGATCAAGGCGCACTGCTCGTGAACGAGACGGTGGTGCTGGAATGCATTGTAGAGGACGGCCGCGTGGTGGGCGTGCGTACGGACCGTCCGGACGGGGACCTGTATGCGGATGTCGTGATCCTGGCGGACGGAGTGAACTCCTTGTTGGCGAAGTCGCTCGGGTTTCACAGAGAGTTCAGGCCGGACGAAGTGGCGTTGGCTACCATGGAGATTATTAAGCTGGACCGCAAAATCATTGAAGACCGCTTTAACCTGGAGCAGGATCAAGGGTGTACCATCGAGCTGTTCGGCGATGCCACCAAAGGGATCTTGGGCACAGGATTTCTGTATACCAATAAAGATACGCTCAGCATAGGCGTCGGCACTTTACTCTCGGGACTCATCAAGCATAAAATAAAACCATACGAGCTGCTGGAATATGTCAAACATCATCCGATGATTCGTCCGTACCTCCAAGGGGGCGAACCCCAGGAATATTTGGCCCATCTGATCCCGGAAGGCGGTTATTATTCCATGCCTAAGGTTGTCGGAGACGGCGTCCTTGTCGTGGGTGATGCCGCACAGCTTGTCAATGCGATTCACCGGGAAGGATCGAACATGGCGATGACCTCCGGCCGTTTGGCTGCCGAAACGGTCGTGAAGGCCAAAGAAGAGGGAGATTATTCCGAGCGCGTGCTCGATCATTACCGCAAGCGGCTGATGGACAGCTTCGTCGGTCAGGATTTGAAAAAATATAAAGACGCCACTCACCATTTCGATCGCTTTCCCCAATATTTCGATCAATATATTCCCATGATGAATCGAGCGGCCAGCCAAATGTTTACCGTAGACGGTTCCTCCAAGAAAGAGAAGCAGAGGAAGATATGGAATGAGATTGGCCCGGTCAAAGAGAAGCTCAAAATCGCCCGCGACCTATACCGGGCATGGAAGGTGATGAAGTGAGCCATGAGTGAGCAGGCCAAAGCCGCAACGATAGAGGAGAAGCAGTATCTCCTTCGTTTTAACGCCGATACGAAATCTCATCTTCATGTGTTGAATGCGGAGGTTTGTTTAACCGATTGCCCCGATAAAATATGCACGATCTTCTGCCCTGCCGAAGTGTATAAATGGGAGGAGATCCGGATGCATGTCGGCTACGAGGGCTGTCACGAATGCGGCAGCTGCAGAATCGGCTGTCCTCATCAGAATATCAAATGGGAATACCCGAAAGGCGGCCATGGGATCGTCTTTCGATTGGGGTGAAGCCTATGTTTGAGATCGGCGATTGCGTTGTTTTTTCCCTGGACCGGGCAAGGGGCATTATTATGGAGGCGAACGATGATGTATACCACGTCGTGTGGGAGGATTTTTTCTCCAGCTGGGAGAAAGGCGAGCTGCTCTCCAAAATAGCTCTTAGGTTGGATGACGATCAAGGAGCAGATAGAAATCGTGAGTGAACATACGGAGTAAACCATAACCAGGTGCCCTTGCGGTGGTACCGGGTCACCGCTTTGCCGTTCAGCCGGTGTGCCTTAGTATGTTAATTCTTCTTGAAGCCAACCTAAGAGTACTACCATATTACTGCGAAGAGGGATCATATGAGTTATTTATGGTTGGTTTTCGCTTTATTATCGGCCATAACCGCCGCGCTGGTCAGTATTTTCGGCAAGATCGGGCTGCAGTCGGTGGAAGCCAACACGGCAACGGCGGTCAGGGCCGTCATTATGGCGGTATTTTTAGTGGCCGTGGTTGCGTTTCAAGGCAATATCGGTAAAATCCCGTCTCTTTTCGAAGACAAAAAAACGCTGCTGTTCATCGTGCTGAGCGGAGCCGCCGGTGCCGCTTCCTGGTTGTTTTATTTTTGGGCTTTAAAGCTCGGTAAAGTTTCGCAAGTCGCCCCGGTCGATAAATTAAGCGTGGTCATTGCGACGATAGCGGCCGTTGTGTTTCTGGGGGAACGCCTCAGCTGGATCAGCGGAATCGGCATAAGTCTCATTGCCATCGGCGTCATTCTGATCGCATTCAGCTGAAGGTATAATATAAGAAAAACAAAGGACACCCGCCCCGGTGTCCTTTGTCTGTCTATTCCGCTGCGACTTTCTCGAGTACTTTGATCAGCTCGGCGGGCGGGTAAGCTCCGGAGAGGGCGTACTTGTTATTGAATACAAAGAAAGGTACGCCGGTAACGCCGATTTGTCTGGCTGCTGTCTGGTCATGCGTTACCTTGTCGCTTCCTTTCCCCTGTTCGAGCTGTTCCCGCAGATGGACCGGATCATGACCGAGGGAAGCGGCGATGCCAAGCAGAATATCCAGCTGGGCTATGTCCTGGCCCTGTTCGAAGTAAGCGTTCATGATGGCATCGATCATAGCCTCCTGCTCGGAGGCGGGCAACAGGGCTGTCAGCCGATGGGCCAGCTTGGTGTTCGGCATGCGGGTCACCTGATCGAAACGAAATGTCACCCCCACCGCTTCCCCCGCCTGGGTCACACGATCGGTCATTTGCTTCAAGGAAGCGGCATTGCCGCCCATTTTTCTGATCATAGCGTCCTGAAAGGGAAGTCCCTCGGCCGGCAGCGTCGAATCCAACTCAAAAGCCCTAAAATGGATCTCCACCTCGTCTTTAGGACCCCATGCAGCCAGAGCATCCTGTAAATTTTTCTTGCCGATTCGGCACCATGGACATACCATGTCGGAAAAGACATCGATTTGTATCATCGATATTTACCTCCAGTCAGTCACTTACTTTGTTATAGTATGATCGATTTGCCGGCGAAAGGCAACCATGGATCATTTACCATCGGATATTTTTGTTTTTATCTGTAACAAAAACAGAGATCAATCGTTATAACTCTTGCGAAAGGGGGAGAGGCATGCAGAAGGATTCGTTTACAGAGCTGTTCCGGATGTTTCAGCCCTCTCTCTATCGCTATTTATACCGCATGTGCGGGTCTAAAGAGGTGGCCGAAGAGCTGCTTCAGGAGACGTTTTATCGGGCCATGCTCTCGCTTCGGCTGGAGGATATGAGATTGGCCCGGGCCTGGTTATATAAAGTAGCCCGAAATCTGTTTATCGACTGGGTACGCAAGCGGAAGGGGGAGGCGGAGATGCTGCAGGCCATAGAGATTCACGCTTCCGGCACTAGCCCGATGCCTACTCCTGAAGAGGCTTTGCAGCTGCAGGAGCAGCGGAGAAAAATGACCGGGGTCATGCGTAAGCTGCCCGAGCATTACCGGACGATTCTTTATTTGAGGGAAATGGAAGGCTTCTCCTATCAGGAGCTGGCCGAGACTTTGGATCTCAGCATGAGTCAAGTCAAAGTCATGCTGCACCGCAGCAGGGATAAATTCAGGGAACTGGCGGATCAATGGGAAAGGGGAAATGGACATGAGTGAACAGCGCTTTACTAACGAAGAAAAGCTGCTGCATAACTGGGAATCCGATGCCAACGAACCGGATTCCCCGGCCTGGGATGAGAAAAAGTTCAAGCGCATGATCTGGCGCACCCGGTTTACCGTCGTAAGGAGCGTGGTCTCCACACTGCTGGGGATTTTCTTGCTGGTATGGATTTATATGATGCTCGTAACGAGTTATTATCACAGCAGCGGGAAAAGCGACCAATTTATCCGCTATGTCACTACCTTGGTAGAAACGCATGAACCGGGTTTAAAAGTGGAGAAAGGCGGTCATTGGAACGCAGAGCTGACGCCTTTTCTGACGAAAAAAGCCACGCTGAAGCTGTTTAAGCAGGTGGGTGAATGGCAGATCATCGCAGGGGAAGTTACGGCCACCCAAACGCTTTTCGGTGACGTAACCTATTCGATCAATGAAAATGTAACCTATTTAAGAACACCCAGCCGGTTTTCTTTCGCCGTCCCGCCCGATCTGATTGCCGGTGACCCCAGCCGCACACAGGCTCCCTCCAACCGTTCGGTTTGGGAGCAGCTCAAGCATATCGAGGACGGTTATGTAGCGGAGTTGGCTTTTTCCACGGTTGTGGGGATGGATCCCGAGGAGCTTCTCAAGCGGCTTTCCAACTATCAAGTGCGGGTTCTCAGCATGCCGGTTTATGCGGGAGAGCTGAAGGGAGATCTGAAGAATATTCCCCATTCGACTTCAAATGAACTCCATTTCGTGCCCCATCTTACGTTAAGGCCTTTTGTAAAGTATCAAGAAGAGGGAAACGGGATGAGCTGGGCCGGTTGGCTGGAGAATGCGGACACCCTCAAGCAATCCGTCGATCAAATGCTCAAAGATATCGAATGGCTGAGACAGGAGAGAAGCTACCGGGAGTCCGAAAACGACGGGAAGCGGTTGGACTACCTGAAAGAGAACGGAGTGAAAGTATATGGCGCCGTTGTTACAGGACCGGTGCGCGAGCTGGAGAAGCTGAAGCAGGAGCAGGACCTGTTTTATTTTCAATTGGGAAGGATCGAAATTTGGAACTGGGAGGAACACACATCGTAACAGAGGCCCATAGGTTCAATCCCCGTACACAAAGGCATCAAGTCTGGCGGTGTGTTATCGACACCTTTACATTTTTCCATATGTCAATAATTGCAATTTTACAGGACTTAAGTGCCAAGCAAGAGGGTTAACGGATGGGTATGCGGAGTGAAAACATATCCATTGGCCTGCTTATCTTTCCTTCTACAAGGAAACACATAACTTTCTGTTTTTTGTGGAACATTACCCCTTAGCCGATGACCGCATAAGAAAAACCATCGCCTAAGGAGTGAAATGGTTACATGAAACGTTATGTCTCTTTCCTCGCCGCATTCGTTGTGCTTTTGTGTTTGATTTTACCCCATTCGGCCGAAGCCAATGCGAACAAACCTTATCACTTCGGGTTTAAGAAGAGCAGGAACCATGAGCTTCCATCGATTCAGGAAGAGGGGTTCCGGTCCATTGTCCAGAAGCATGATGCCATTTTTTTGGGCGATACGAAGCAAAAGGAGCTTTATCTTACGTTTGATAACGGCTATGAGAACGGGTATACGAGCAGGATTTT
Organism: Paenibacillus sp. Pae15; assembly: GCF_024519685.1. NCBI lineage: Bacteria > Bacillati > Bacillota > Bacilli > Caryophanales > Paenibacillaceae > Paenibacillus > Paenibacillus sp. Pae15. The sequence goes on from NZ_JALJRM010000007.1 coordinate 120,420, forward strand.
GGATGTACTCAAGGAGAAGCAGGTACCGGCCATCTTCTTTGTGACGGGACATTATATTCAAGACCAGCCCGAGCTGTTGAAGCGAATGGTGCAGGAGGGCCACCTCATAGGCAATCATTCCTGGAGCCATCCCGACCTTACACAGGTATCCGACCAGAAGCTGAAGGAAGAACTGGATCGTGTCAAAACGAAAGTAGCGGAGCTGACCTCCCAAAAGGAAATGCCGTATTTGCGCCCGCCGCGGGGGGTTTTTAGCGAACGGATGCTTGCGGCCAGCAAAGGATACGGGTATACCAACGTGTTTTGGTCGATTGCTTATAAGGACTGGGATCCGAAGCTGCAAAGAGGATGGGCTTACGCATACGAAAGCATCATGTCGCAGCTGCATCCCGGTGCGGTCATCCTGCTTCACTCTGTATCGAAAGACAACGCGGAGGCGTTAGCCAAAATTATTGACGATGCCCGGAAGCAAGGATATGAATTCAAGAGCCTGGACCAGCTGCAGACGAAAAATTATTAATTTATCCGTAACCCTCACATCGATGTGGGGGTTTATTTTGTATTCATACCGAAATCTGCTTTTGATGGAACCGTTTGCGGTGACTATAAAATAATGGGTTGACAGTAGGGTTTATTCTTGCTAGAATCCAAGTTGCAAATAAATGATAATGATTATCAGTACCAACTTTAAAAAGGGGAGTGTAATGATGTTAAAGAAACACCGGAGATTCTTATCATCCGCAATAACGGCTATTCTGAGCGTCGGGCTTTTGGCAGGATGTGGAACGGCATCACAAGGCGGACAGCAAGCTGCGCAGCCGCAAGAGCCGAATAGCGGAGCTTCCGAATCGAAGACGGAACAAGTCGTCAATCTTTATACGGCAAGACATTATGAAGTGGACGACGTTCTTTATGCTCAATTTACGGAGAAAACCGGTATTAAAGTCAATGTCGTCAAAGGCAAGGCGGAAGAATTGATTGAACGGTTAAAGCGTGAGGGAGAGAGCACTTCCGCCGATTTGTTCATCACAGTGGACGGCGGAGTGCTGAATAACGCCAAGCTGAACGGAGTGCTGCAGCCTGTAAAGTCGGATGTCATTGAGGCTAATGTTCCTGCACAGCTCCGGGATAAAGACAACGAGTGGATCGGTCTGTCGACGCGGGCCCGTGTGATCGTATACTCCAAAGATCGGGTTAAACCGGAGCAGCTCTCTACATACGAAGATTTGGCTACCGATAAGTGGAAAGGAAAAGTGCTCGTGCGTTCCTCCACAAGCTTGTATAACCAATCGCTGCTTGCTTCCCTGATCGAGTTGAACGGGGAGCAGAAAGCGGAAGAGTGGGCTAAAGGCATCGTCGCTAACCTCGGCCGTGCGCCGGAAGGCGGGGACCGTGACCAAGCAAAAGCCATTGCTGCGGGAACCGGAGATGTAGCCATTATGAACACTTATTACTTTGGACAGATGCTGAACTCCAAAGATGCGGAAGAAGTGAAGGTTGCACAGCAGCTCGGCGTGTTCTTCCCTAACCAAAGCACGACCGGCACGCATCTGAATATCAGTGGAGTGGGTCTTGCAAAGCACAGCAAAAATAAAGAAAATGCCGTGAAGCTGATCGAGTTCTTGACCGATACGGAAGCGCAGGAACTGATGTCCAAGGAGAACTTTGAATTCCCGGTAAACCCCAAGGCGGAGAAACCGGAGCTTCTGAAATCTTGGGGAGAGTTTAAGGCCCAGCAAATTGACTTTGCCAAGCTGGGAGAACATAATAAAAAGGCAGTTGAGATTTCTAATAAAGTAGGTTGGAAATAAAAATGCGCTTTAGAGCAGCTATACGCAATATAAAACAACATACAAACGGCTGGCTTTATGCCAGCCTTCTGGGGGCAGTGGTCGTTCTGCTGCCCATTTTTACTATATTCGTGTCGCTGTTCCAACCGCCAAACGAAAACTGGCAGCACATCAAGCAGTATTTACTGCAGGACTATGTGTTCCAGACCGTTTGGCTTGTGTTGTTTACTTGTCTGTTTACCGTGCTGCTTGGGGTAACGTTGGCTTGGCTGATCGCGGCTTATGATTTTCCGCTCAGACGCTTTTTTCGCTGGGCGCTTGTGCTGCCGCTGGCCGTTCCTCCGTACATTGCGGCGTACACCTACAGCACGATGTTGAGCTATACCGGCATTGTCCAAACCACGCTGCGCAATGAATTCGGGGTGATGCCAAACCCGGAGTGGTTTGGCATCATGTCGATGAGAGGCGCCATTTTCATATTTACGATGTTCTTGTTTCCATACGTATACATGATTACCAGATCCTATCTGGAGCATCAGAGCGGCTCTTATATTGAGAATGCCGCTCTGCTCGGGAGAAAACCTTTTTCCATATTTGTCTTTATCGTGCTGCCGATTTCCCGGCCTGCCATCGTCGGCGGTGTCATACTTGTCGTATTCGAAGTGCTTAGCGATTATGGCGTATCGAGCTATTACGGTATCCAGACCATCTCCGTGGCGATATTTCAGACCTGGTTCGGAATGTACGATGTCGACTCTGCCGTCCGTTTGGCCGCATGGCTGATGGCGGGGGTCGTCGGGATATTCGTGGTGGAACGGCTGCTCCGCCATCAGCGGAGCTTCGCGGCTTCCACCAGTAAATCGAGACCGCTTACACCCAAGAAGCTGAAAGGTATCCGCGCTGCGGCTGCTTTCATGTTCTGCGGGCTTATGTTTGCGTGCTCCTTCCTTATCCCTGTCATTCAATTGATCGTATGGGCCGCCTGGAGCTATGACGATGTGCTTACCCCGGCTTTTTTCGAATTGACGTATAACACGATAGGCCTTGCTTTGACGGCCACGGCGATCATTATGGTGTTCTCGGTGATTACAGCCAATGTAGTTCGTCAGCAATCGAATGTGCTGACCTATGTGCTGGCCCGGTCGGTGACGTCCGGCTATTCCGTTCCCGGAGCGATTATTGCCATCGGCGTACTGGCGCTGTTTATCGGCCTTGATCAATGGCTGGCCCCGCTATATGCCCGCATGGGCCTGGGGAAAGCGCCGCTTGTGCTCAGCATGTCCTTGGTTATGCTGGTTGTCGCTTATGTGGTCCGCTTTATGGCCACCGGATACAATGCGGTCGAGGCCGGTTTTGAGAAGATCGGGATGAAATATACGGAAGCCTCAAGGCTGCTCGGCCTGGGGATGACGAAGACCTTTTTCAAGGTGGATGCCCCGCTGATCAAGGGCGCCTTGTTCAGCGGCGTTATTCTAACGTTCGTGGAAATTATGAAAGAATTACCGTTAGCCTTGCTGCTTAGACCGTTTAACTTTGAAACGCTGGCGACCAAGACCTATCAATACGCAAGCGACGAACGCATCTATGAAGCTTCCATACCCTCTTTGTTTATTATCGGTGTCAGTATGGTCTCTGTTATCGTATTTCATCAATTAGGGAAGAGGTTGAATTCATGAAGATCGTGAATATTGGTAAACTTTCATTTTCCTATTCCTCCAAACAGAAGCCAGTGATTGACCGCTTCTCCTTCGATATGGAAAAAGGGGAGATCGTCGGGATTTTGGGGCCTAGCGGGAGTGGAAAAAGTACGCTGCTGCGGCTTGTTGCCGGGTTGGAGTCGCCAACCGGCGGAAGCATTGCGATTTCCGGGCGTACCGTGGTGGACGATACCTCCTTCATACCTCCTGAAAACCGCGGCGTCGGCATGGTGTTTCAGGATTATGCATTGTTTCCGCATATGACCGTAGCAGGCAACATCGAATTTGGCCTGCATCGTCTGTCGAAGAAAGAACGTGCCGCGCGGCTTGCAGAAATGCTGGAGCTGGTGCAGCTATCAGGCTTTGAGAAGCGTTATCCCCACGAATTAAGCGGGGGCCAGCAGCAGCGTGTAGCCTTGGCAAGGGCTCTTGCCCCGCGTCCTTCCATTCTTCTGATGGATGAACCGTTCAGCAACCTGGATGCAGACCTTAAAGTCTCTATCCGCAGCGAGCTTAGAGATATCCTGAGAAAAGCGGAGATGACCTGTTTGTTCGTAAGTCACGACCACCAGGACGTTGATGCGATTTGTGATCGTACGGTGATGATGGTTTCTTAATCAAGGGTTGCCCGTTGCATTAGACCAACGGGGATAGTATAGTTGTATTAACTATACTGAGGTGAAGCGACACGAGATGAATTGGATGGAGACGATTACAAGTTTGGATTGGCATGATGTGGAACATTGGCTAAAGCAATATGAAGCCTTAGGGCCGCTTCCCGGTATTCTAGCCCCTATGGCAGAATCCTTTCTCCCCGCTTTGCCTCTGGTGGCTATCTTGATTGCCAATGTGAATGCCTATGGATTAGGCGAAGGCGTATTGCTGTCCTGGATCGGAGTAGTGTGCGGAAGCATCAGCGTGTTTGCAATCTTCCGTAAATTTGGTGGCAGGCTTCGCGGTTGGATCGAGCGGAAGCATCCCAGGTCGGAGAAATTAGTGCATTGGCTGGAGCAGCACGGGTTTACCCCCATTTTCCTGCTCGCATGCTTCCCGTTTACACCATCCTCTCTTGTGAACATAATAGCGGGGCTCTCCAAGGTTCCCATGCATACCTTTGTCTTGGCTACGGCTTTGGGCAAAGGCGTCATGATCTTTCTCGTATCGTTTGCCGGCCATAATTTGGACAGCCTGCTCAAACATCCCCTGAAAATAGCGCTGATTTTTCTTGTGTTCTTTATCATTTGGCTGTTCGGGCGTAAGCTGGAATCCAAATATTTTAAATGAAAGCACCGCTCTCTTCTGAAGCTGTCTGTTCAGGGGAGGGCGTTTTTTGTTAGGGAACTGACTTCCAGCATAGCTGTGCGTTTGGTGTTTACAGTATGAACGCGCAAAATTAGAGGTAGCGGTCTTGACGGCGGCATGATAACCTGAAGGAAAACAGAGGCAGAGGTGAAAGGAATGGGATTTTTCGACGGGCTCATGGGGAACGCATCGGAATTGAATGCGGTTGATCTCCAGAAAGAATACGCACGAATATTGGCCAAAGGCGAAACGATTGAGAAGGGGTATAAGGTCATACGCGATCTGTTCATTTTTACGAACAAACGTCTGATTCTGGTGGATAAGCAGGGCTTGACCGGAAGAAAGATGGAGTACCATTCCGTTCCTTATCGGAGCATCACGCACTTCAGCATTGAAACCGCGGGGAGCTTTGATCTGGATGCCGAACTGAAAATCTGGATTTCCGGGAATGCGACACCCATCCAGAAGCAGTTTAACAAGAGCTTGAATATCTATGAGCTGCAGAGCGTGTTGGCCGCTTACGTGCTGGATTAGACAATACGACGGGATCTAAAGCGATAGACAAAATGGGAATAATGATGGAAAGCCGGCAGCAGGGGGATTAAGGTTGCCATGATCGGGTGCCGCAACGATTCGTGCTAAAGCTCTGATGGCAGCTCATGCGTTCCGCCGCACCAAGTCAGAATAGGCCTGACGGGCCCTCGAACGAATGTTTGTTCCACGTGGAAAACGTAAAGGTCATACGAAAGGGGCATACCACCGGTGATCCGCAAAAAAAACGGTACTGTACATCCTTCTTATCATCGCCTTTCTCGATATGTTCAGTCAGCTGCCCGTGATTAGTTCTTGGGCTCAGAGTCTCGGAGCAGATCCGTTCATGATCGGATTAGCCGTAGGCGTTTATTCGCTTACGAATATGATCGGTAATGCTGCCGCTCAAGGCGGACGCGCTCGCTCTCCGCGAGCAGGCTGCAGGGCTGCTGCTAAGCACCTTCGGCATGGTGACGATCGGCGTGTTCCTGCTGCCGACCAACCGGATATTCGACCGGGTACCGCCGCTTTCCACCTTGCTGGCCGGGATGCTGACGATTGCCGCGGCCCTGCTTGGACTTTCACTGGCCGGCCGGGAGGAGAGCCTTTTCGCAGTTATGGCGATATACGGTATCGGCTTTGCCTTCATGTTTCCTTCTATGAACGCTCTTTTGACCGGTCACGTCCCCGAAGGAGATCGAGGGAAGGCCTTCGGGCTGGGGCCTGTTTCTGCACTTGACCCCCGGAACCAGCGAAGCTCCGCCTTCCGTCTTCCGGCTTATCACGGGAAGAGCGGCCTGCAACGTGGAAAGAAGACCGCCAAGGCATAGGTATTACCCGCTGTTCCAGCCCGGCTGGACGACCTTTGCGGTTTCTCCTATAATGGGCTTACACGTAAAATGAAAGCGTTGGCATCACGACGGGCGCTTAGCAAAGGATAGGTGCTGAACCATGTCGCGTAACAAATGGGCGATCGGCGTGTACGCGCTGTTTATCGTATTTTTATTGCTGCTCTGGCAGTTCATTCAGACCAGCTTGGCCATTCAATCCGTTGTCGGACAAATGGAGAGCGGGGCGTCGGCTGAACGGTCGGGTCCGCATCTGGTGCTTATTTCACAAGAGCTGGACAATCCGTATTGGCGGACGGTGGAGCGGGGCGCCCGGGATGCGGCATCGAAGCTGGGGGCGGATATCGAATATATCGGGCCTTATCGCAACAACCCGCAGGAACAGAAAAATCTGCTCGAGAAGGTGATCGCAGCCAAGGCCGACGGCATCCTCGCGCAGGGCATGGCCGACAGCGATTATATCGGCTTGATTAATCGGGCGGTAGCTCACGGCATCCCGGTGGTGACGGTGGATACGGATGCGCCGGAAAGCGCCAGGCTTACATATGTCGGGACGGATAACTATCTATCCGGACGTTTGCTGGGTGAAGCGGTAGTCAAGACGGCAGGAACGCGGGGAGAGATCGGCGTCATCATCGGCAGTCAAGAAGCGGCCAATCAGCGCTTGAGGCTGGAGGGATTTCTTTCCGTCATCGAAGCTTACCCGGAGCTCAAGGTGGTGGAAGTCCGCGCATCCAATATCTCGCGGATTCAGGCGGCACAACAGGCGGAGGATCTGATGAGAAGCTATCCGAATTTAACGATCATGGCCGGAACGAGCGCGCTGGATGCGATCGGTATTCTACAGGCCAAAAAGAAGAGCGGCCGGGAAGGACTGCTCATTTTCGGTTTTGACGATTTGGAAGAAACGCAGCAGGCGATCAGGCGCGGTGATATTCAAGCGACGGTCGTACAGAAGCCGTATCGGATGGGGTACGACGCCGTGAAGCTGATGCTTGAGCATAAGCAGGGGGCTGCGTTGCCGCGGGAGCATTATACCGAAACGGGACTCTTGACTCGGGAGGATTTGGGCGGGGAGGATTCGCAATGAGTATCCGCCGAAAGCTGTTCGTCTTTATCCCGCTGATTGTTGTGCTGATTAACTCGGTGTCTTTTTTCATCTTCCAAAGCGGCAAAACGGTTCAGGAAAGCTACAATCTCATGATGGAACGGATTTTATTATATAAGCAGGTCGCACAAGGAACGGAAGAAAATTTAAGCGCCCTGAGCTCTTACTTGATTGAGCCGAGCACGGGCAACCGGGATATCGTGGCCGATCGGAGAGAGCGCCTGCAGCAGTTGCAAGCGCTTCTGACGGCAAGCCGAAACGAGCTGAATCCGTTGGGGCTCACCAATTACACCAATTTGCTGGAAACCTTCATTCATCAGGAAACATCGGTTGTGCAATCTTTGGAAGGAGGGACGCTGTCCTCCTATGTTTCTCTTTATGAGCAGGCGGAGAAAACGGCCGGCTTTATCCAGCAGGAAGGGCAGCATCTGGTTGACTTGGAGCTTACCCATTACCAGCCCTATTACCAGAGTATTCTTAAACTTACGAATCATATCAACAGCCTGGGATTTGCGATCTTTCTCGTGGGAACCCTCTTGAGTATCTTGTTTGCCATCTGGCTGTCGCAAAGCATTACGGAGCCGATCGGCCGGCTGGTGCAGACGGCCAAGCAGATCTCGAGGGGAAACCTCAATGTGGAGCCGCCGGCATCGCAAACCGACGATGAGATCGGCATTCTGACCGGGACGTTTCGGCACATGCTGTACAATCTCAAGGAGCTGATCGCCCGGGATAAGGAGCGGCTGGAGATGGACCGGCTTGTCAAGGAATTGGAGATCAAGGCGCTGCAGAGCCAGATCAATCCGCATTTTTTGTTTAATACGCTGAACAGTTTGTCCAAGCTGGCGTTGATTGAGGGAGCGGACCGGACCAGCGATTTAATTGTGTCCGTATCCCATTTGCTCCGCTACAATTTGCGCAAGCTCGACCAGCCGGTAACCCTCCGGGATGAGGTAGAGCATGCAAAGGAGTATTTTACCATCCAAGGTTCAAGGTTTCGCGATAGAGTACGCTTTGTAACGGAGATTGAGGAGGCCGCGCTGGGCCAGCTGATTCCATGTCTAACGCTGCAGCCGCTCATTGAGAATGCGTTCGTGCACGGGATTGAGAATATGGAGGAAGGTGCGGAGATTGCCCTTCGCATTTGGACAATACCGTATCAACGCCAAGTGATCGTACGGGTGGAGGATAACGGGGTCGGCATGCCGGAGGAGACCCGGATCGCGCTGATGCGGCAGGACGAGCAGCCGGTAAAAACCGCGGGGAGCATGTCGGGGGAACCGCCGACTGAGAAGAAGGCATCGACGGGCCTTGGAACGCATAATGTGTTTAAGCGGATCCGCCTTTTTTATGGCCGAGATGATTTGGTAAGCATTCTGGGGAATACAAGACAGGGACAGGGCACGGTGGTGGAGTTAAGGCTGCCTATGCTTACGGAGGAGGTTAAGCCGGATGTACAGATTGCTGATCGCCGATGATGAAGCGTTGGAACGCGAGGGGCTGGAGCTGATTGTAAAGCGCTTTATGCCGGACATATTCGATATCGCGCATGCGGAGAACGGACGGACAGCCATTCAACGGGCGGATGAAATCAGGCCTGATATTGTATTTATGGATATTAAGATGCCGGGCATTCAAGGTCTGGAGGCGATCAGGGAGATCAAATCGCGGCATCCGCAGGCAAAGTTCGTGCTCGTGACGGCGTACGATAATTTCGCTTATGCGAAAGAGGCGATCTCACTTGGTGTAAAGGAGTACCTCCTCAAACCGATGAGGCGGGATCAGATCGCAGATATTTTGGGGAAGCTGACGGAAGAAATCGCAGCAGAACACAAAAAGCGGGAGGAAGAGCTGCGCCTGAGCGAACGGGCGATGGAGTTCATGCCGCTTGCAGAGAAGGAAATTGCGCTGTCCTTGATGCTCGATCCCTTGTATGACCACCATCTGGAACCTCTGTTTGGGCTGCTGGATTTGCGCGTGGTATGCGGATGCGCCTGCGTGATTTCGCTGCCGGTAAAGGAAGATGGGACGATCGATACTCCAGAGGGTATGAGCAGCGAGCAGCTGTATGAAGCGGTGCGGAGCCGGGCCAAAGCGACGGTGCCGCATGCTGTCGCCGGTCCTGTAGTGGGCAGATGGATCGCCTTGTTTCTTGTGAACGGGGATGAGAGCAAGCCGTTCTTCACCTTCCGTACCGAATCCCTGCAGTGGGGCAAGGAGCTGAGCAGCTTTATTACCGGGCAGCTAATGATCGGCGCCAGGCTCGGTCTGGGAACCGTAAAACCGGGTATCGAAGGTTTGCGCGTCTCGTTTAGGGAAGCGCTGTATGCGGCAGCTGCGGAAGGATCCGAGCGGCTGCAGCCGTTCGACCGGTTGCCCGAAGAGGCGGCCGGAGCGGCCAAGGGGTTGGAAGTCACCGTTTTTCCGCGAGGGGACGACATGAACCGGCAGCTGGACCAGCTTCAGGAGGAGAGGGGAAGGCGGGCCGGATCGGTATTGGACCGGGTGCTTGATTATATAAGGAAGCATTACCGGGAGGACATTTCGTTGGAGCAGGCAGCCGATCATGCGGGTTTGAATCCATTTTACCTCAGCAAGCTGTTCAAGCTGCAGACGGGAGAGACGTTTATTGACCATATTACCCGTTTGCGGATCGGCAAGGCCAAGGAACTGCTCGCGGATGAACAGTACAGTTTAAAGGAAATCTGTTATCAGGTCGGCTATCATGACCCGAACTATTTTAGCCGCGCCTTCAAGAGAGCGACAGGGGTTTCCCCGTCGCAGTATCGGCAGCAAAAAGAGCTGTCGGCCGGCGCTGATCAAGCTTGACCAAATCAAAGCGGGATAAAGTCCATTTTCTATAGGGAAATGGATTTTTTTGCTGTAGTGCCAAAAAAATACTAGAAAATGAAAATTGATAGTTAGCGTTTTCATCCGGAATTAAAACAATCCAGATTCATGCCAAAGAAATGCTGGCTTTAACCGGTGTGTAAGCGGGGTCTCCTTGATATGATGTAAGCGCATACTATCGTGAAACTTCATATAGAGCGCTATACGGTTTTAACTCAGATCAAAGGGGAGATTACAAATGAAAAGAAATACGGTAAAGGTTCTTTCCGTCTTGACAGCCGGTGGCCTGCTGCTTGCGGCCTGCAGCTCCGGAACGCCGAATCCGCAGGGACAGGAGACGCCGCCGAAGCCGTCCGAACCTGCCAAAACCGATGCAAAGAAGCAGGTGGAGATTTTCAGCTGGTGGACCGGAGCGGGCGAGGAAGCCGGACTGAAGGGGCTTATTCAGCTGTATAAGGAGAAAAACCCGGACATTGAAGTCATCAATGCCGCCGTCTCCGGCGGAGCGGGTACGAATGCCAAAGCCGTTTTGGCAAGCCGGATGCAGGGCGGAGATCCCCCGGGTACGTTCCAGGTTCATGGAGGCGCGGAGCTGAATGCCGGATGGGTCGCCGCAGGCAAAATGGAGCCGCTGAACGATCTGTTTGATCAGGAAGGCTGGAAGGATAAGTTTCCGAAGGAACTGATCGAGCTGGTCAGCAAAGACGGCCAAATTTACTCCGTTCCTGTGAATATTCACCGGGGCAACGTGCTCTTTTATAACAAAAAGGTGCTCGATCAGCATGGCCTGAAGGCTCCGACAACGTTCGAGGAGTTCTTCCGGGTCGCGGATACGCTCCAAGCCAAAGGGGTCACCCCGCTGGCGCTTGGAGATAAGGAGCCGTGGACGGCATCGCATCTTTTTGAGACGGTGCTTCTCGGCTCCCTCGGTCCCGACGGCTACAAGAAACTGTGGACCGGTGAACTGAGCTTTGAGGATGCATCGGTCAAGAAAGCCGCGGAAACCTTCAAAAAAATGATCGGTTACGTCAATAAAGACCATGCGGCGCGCAACTGGCAGGATGCAGCCCAGCTCGTAGCGAAGGGCGAGGCGGCCATGAACGTCATGGGCGACTGGGTGAAGGGGTACTTCACTACGGATCTCAAGCTGAAACCGAATGAGGATTTCGGGTGGGCGCCCACACCGGATTCGGAGGGAAGCTTTATGGTCATCACGGATACGTTCGGGCTGCCGAAGGGTGTGAAGGATCCGGAATCGATCAAATCGTTCCTGAAGGTACTAGGGTCTGTCGAAGGGCAGGATGTGTTCAATCCGCTCAAAGGGTCCATTCCGGGGCGGATCGATGCGGATGTCACCAAATACGACGTGTACGGGCAACAAACGATTGAAGATTTCAAGACAAGCAAGCTGGCGCCGAGCATGGCTCACGGGTCCGCCGCTCCTGAGGGCTTCGTGACACAGGCTAATCAGGCCATGACGATTTTTGTTACGAGGGGCGATGTCGATCAATTTACGAAGTCGCTTCAGCAGGCTGCAGCCGCAAGCGGTATCAAAAAGTAACACGGAATTTACCCGGTGGCGCGGGCGGCGGCAAGACCGTTGTCCGGCTGTTCCGGGTCTGGTTTGGGGAGGTGAATGACAAATGAATACATCAGCCTCGGAGCGGTGGATCCCTGTGCTCATGATCCTGCCCTCAGCTATAGCCATTGCTGTGTTTGTATATGGTTTTATCGCATGGACCGGCTACGTTTCGTTTACCGATTGGAATACACTGGTGAAGAACCTGAGCTTCGCGGGTCTGAAAAACTATTCATTTTTGTTTCAGGATTTCCGGTTTCAGTCAGATTTGCGCAATACGCTGGCGTTTACGATCTTGTTTATTACAGCAACGATGGGCATCGGACTTTTGCTGGCTCTCCTGATCGATCAGAAAATTAAAGCGGAGGTGCTGTTCCGAAACATTTTCATTTTCCCAATGGCGCTGTCGTTTGTTGTTACCGGCGTTGTCTGGCAGTGGCTGCTCAACCCGTCCACGGGCTTGAACCTGATTTTGCAGTCGTTGGGCGTAACGAATGTGCCGGATTGGTATATCAGCACCAGGATCGTACCAGCGATTTCCATTGGACAAATCGAATTCGGCCTGCCGCTTGCGCTTATTGCCGTCGCCATTGCTACGGTCTGGCAGATGTCCGGATTCACGATGGCGATGTATTTGGCGGGGCTGCGCGCAATCCCGGACGACTTAAGGGAGGCGGCTCGGGTAGACGGGGCAAAGGAACGGGAAATCTGGTTTCAGATCATTCTGCCTCAATTGAAGCCGATTACGGTAAGCGTCATCATTATTCTAGGGCATATTTCGCTCAAAATCTTCGATCTCGTCTATGCGATGACCGGACCGGGCGCGATGTTCGTTACGGATGTGCCTGGCGTATATATGTTTGAGACGACGTTCCGGGGCAATCATTACGCCCAGGGCGCAGCCATATCGATGATTATGCTTGTGCTGGTGTCGCTGCTCATTGTACCTTACCTGATGGCCAGTATGCGAAAGGAGGAGTCGGCATGACGACCGCTCTGAACGCGAGACGCTGGGGGCTGTATATGCTGCTCGTTCTGCTGGCGCTCTTTTATCTGCTTCCGGTGTATGTGATGGTCACCACCAGCATCAAAGGAATGGACGAGATTACGCTCGACCAGATGTGGAAGCTTCCTTCCGGGGTTTACTTTGAGGGATATCGCGAAGCATTCAGCAAGCTGGCGCCGAATCTGTGGAACAGCCTGCTGCTCGCCGTGCCTGCCACGGTGCTCTCTGCACTGCTCGGAGCGCTGAACGGCTATGTGTTGAGCAAATGGAAGTTCCGCGGCAGCGACACATTGTTTACACTGATGCTGTTCGGGATGTTCATCCCGTATCAGAGTATTCTGATTCCGCTCATTCAATTTCTGCAGACGATCGGCCTGTACAACTCGATTCCCGGTCTGGTTTTGGTGCATGTCGTATACGGACTGCCGATTTGTACACTCATCCTGAGGAACTTCTACGCGGGCATTCCGACCGAGCTCCTTGAAGCGGCTAAAATCGACGGCAACGGATTTTTCGGTATTTTCCGCTACATCATATTTCCGCTTTCCATTACAGGATTTGTGGTCGTTGGCATTTGGCAGTTCACCAACATCTGGAATGAGTTTCTGTTTGCAGTTTCGCTTACGACCCAAAAGCAGCAGCCGATCATGGTCGCTCTGCAGAATCTGTCCGGCAGTCAGGTGGTGCAGTGGAACGTCCAAATGGCCGGCGCACTTTTGGCCGCTCTGCCGACCCTGCTGGTTTACGTGTTTCTTGGCAAATATTTCATCCGCGGCTTACTCGCGGGATCGATCAAAGGCTAAAAGAGAAATGCCCGCAGAGCACTTGCTGCCTATGCTCTGCGGGCATTTTGCTTATTTCACCTGAAACGAGCTTTTCAGCGATACGATTCGGTTGAATACCAGCTTATCGGTTGTCGTATGTTTCGGGTCTACATTGAAGTAGCCGTGGCGGAACATCTGGAACTTATCATAAGGCTTCGCGTTTTTCATGTTGTCCTCCACATAACCGTGGAGGATCTCCAATGAATTCGGGTTCACCTTGTCAAGGAATGATTCGCTCTCTTCCATGTTGTCGTCGAGAATAAGCGGCTCATACAAACGGAATTCCGCCGGCTTAGCGCTTGTAGCCTCAACCCAGTGGATCGTCCCCTTCACCTTGCGGCCGGTAAACCCGCTGCCGCTTTTGGTCTCGGGATCGTAGGTACAGCGCAGCTCAACCACGTTGCCGTCGGCATCCTTGATCACTTCTTCGCACTTGATGAAGTAAGCGTGCTTCAGGCGTACTTCATTGCCGGGGAACAGACGGTGATACCCCTTCGGCGGCTCCTCCATGAAGTCGTCCCGCTCGATGTAAATCTCACGGGAGAACGGGATCTGGCGCGTCCCCATCGCTTCGTTCTCCGGGTTGATCTCTGCATCCAGCATCTCCACTTGACCTTCCGGATAGTTGGTGATGACGACTTTTAACGGCTGCAGCACGGCCATCGTGCGCGGAGCCTTCAGCTTCAGGTCCTCACGGATAAAATGCTCCAGCAGTTTATCGTCCACCACGCTGTTGTTCGTCTTGACCACGCCGACTTCGCGGCATAACTCACGAATCGCCTCCGGTGTATAACCTTTGCGGCGCAGGCCGGAAATCGTCGGCATCCGGGGGTCGTCCCAGCCGTCCACGAGCTTCTCGTCCACAAGCTGCTTGAGCTTTCTTTTGCTCATGACGGTATTGGTCAGATTCAACCGGCCGAATTCATATTGTTGAGGCACACATTCCATTTCACATTCACGGACGACCCAATCATACAAGGGGCGATGGTCGGCAAACTCCATTGTGCAGATGGAATGAGTGACGCCCTCGATCGCATCCTCCAGCGGATGGGCATAATCGTACATCGGATAAATGCACCATTTGTCACCGGTGTTGTGATGATGAGCGTGCGAAATCCGGTACAGCACCGGGTCCCTCATGTTGATATTCGGCGAGGCCATGTCGATTTTGGCGCGGAGCACCTTCTCGCCGTTCTGGAATTCGCCCTTGCGCATCCGCTCGAACAGGTCGAGATTTTCCTCCACGCTGCGGTTCCGGTACGGGCTTTCTTTGCCGGGCTCGGTGAGCGTGCCGCGGGTTTCGCGGATTTGCTCGGCCGTCAGGTCGCATACATACGCCTTGCCCTTACGGATCAGCAGGACGGCGCGATTGTACATTTCTTCGAAAAAATCGGAGGCGAAAAACAACTTCTCCCAGTCAAAGCCGAGCCACTTTACATCTTCTTTGATCGATTCGACATACTCCGTATCTTCCTTCAGCGGATTCGTATCGTCAAAGCGCAGATGCGTCCTGCCGCCGAATTCGTCCGCCAGCTCGAAATTCAAGCAGATCGATTTGGCGTGTCCGATATGCAGATAGCCGTTGGGCTCCGGAGGAAACCGGGTCACGATTTCTTTTACTCTCCCCGCCTTTAAGTCTTCGGCCATAATCGTTTTAATATAATTGGAGGATGAAGCAGATACAGGTTTTGTTGTTTCCACAGATATCAACCTTTCTAACATGAATAACTGCAAAAATCTATTAACATCTATAATACACAAAATGAACCGCAATTATAATGGTTTTTAAGCACGAATCTATGAATTTAGGGTCGGCAGACATATAGGGCGGCGAATTTGTACAATGACTTCAGGCCTCCCGGCCTTTCTTGCACACGCGTCTTTTGCGGTAAAGCAGCCGTCAAAATGGCGTACCTGTATGGAAATGGACTCGTCTGCTTGGCTCATGGACCGGCTTCGCAAGCTTGTGACCCGGACAAGGACAAGATACAATAACGATAACGGGTTTGGAGGTGAGCGAATGATTCGAATCGGACTTGCCGGCTGGGGGGATCATGATGAGCTTTACGAACGGAGTGTCGGGGCAAGGGATAAATTGAAGGTATACAGCCGTTATTTTTCCGTGGTGGAGGTGGACAGCTCCTTTTATGCCATACAGTCGGAAAGCACCTACGAACGGTGGGTAAACGATACCCCGTCCGATTTTTCGTTTGTTATCAAGGCCTATCAAGGCATGACCGGCCATCTTCGCGGTCCGAGCCGATTCTCCGACTCGAAGACGATGTTCGAAGCGTTCTGCAGCTCGATCCGTCCCGTGCAAGAGTCGGGCAAGCTGAAAGCGGTGCTGTTCCAGTATCCGCCATGGTTCGACTGCACGAGGATGAACGTGGAGCAGCTCCGGGAAACAAGAAAGCGGATGGATGACCTGCCCGTTGCTTTGGAATTCCGTCATCAAAGCTGGTTTTACGACGATATGAAGGAGAAAACCTTGTCCTTTATGGAGCGGGAGGGCTGGATTCACAGCATTTGTGACGAACCGCAGGCGGGGGTCGGATCTGTTCCGACCGTGTTGCATCCTACTGATCCGAATCTCACCATCGTCCGTATGCATGGCCGCAACGCAGAAGGCTGGAACCAGGGAGGCAGCCCCAATTGGCGGGAGGTGCGCTACTTATACCGGTACAATGAGGCGGAGCTGCTGGAGTGGAAAGGCCATTTGGAGCGGCTGCAGCAGCAGACGGCCGAGGTGTGCGTCATCTTCAACAACAACTCGGGAGGAGACGCGGCACACAATGCAGCCCAATTGATGAGACTGCTGGATCAGCCGACGAAACCGTTTGCGCCTCAGCAATTGGACTTGTTCTGAATCATTTCGCGCCTGACTCACCCCGTTGTCGCTGGATGCCGGGCGCGAAATGTTACGATTGACAAATCAGGGAAGCAGATTCATAATGAACATATGAATAATTGTTCATATATAAGTAAAACAAACCCATGTTATGGCATATAATAATAGAACTTGCTGATTTGCGCAGTCAGGGGGAATGCATCTTGTCTCAATCAAGCAGTCATCATCACGGACACCATCACCAACACGATCACCATGACCACCACGGCCATCATCACCATCACCATCGTCATGATCATGCCCGCGATGGCAATAAGAAAGGGCTCATCCTCGCCTTGATCATTACCACGAGCATCATGCTTCTCGAGTTTTTCGGAGGGCTTGTGACGGGAAGTCTGGCGCTGCTCTCCGACGCCGGCCATATGCTGAGCGATGCGGGATCGCTGCTTCTCAGTCTGGTAGCGATCAGCTTTGCGGCGAGACCGGCCACCTCCGGCAAAACCTATGGCTTTTACCGGGTCGAGATTCTAGCGGCGCTGTTCAATGGCGTGACATTGTTCGTTATTGCCTTTTTTATTATACAAGAAGCCTATGGCCGATTTTTGGCCCCTCCTGAAATCGCCAGCGGATCGATGATGCTGATCGCCTCCGCGGGCCTGGCCGCCAACCTGCTGAGTGCCTGGGCCTTGATGCGTAAAGGCGACGTCCGCAACAACGTCAATCTGCGCAGCGCGTATCTGCACGTGATCGGAGACGCCTTGGGCTCTGTAGGCGCCATGGCCGCGGGGTTGGTGATGCTGCTGTTCGGCTGGTATGTAGCTGATCCGATCATCAGCGTGCTGGTCGCGCTGCTGATTTTGAAGAGCGCATGGGGAGTCATTCGGCATGCGGTTCACATTCTAATGGAAGGGGCGCCTGCCCGTTTGAATTCGAAAGAGGTACAAAAGACCTTGGAGACCATAGACGGCGTGATCGATGTGCACGACCTGCATATATGGACCATTACCTCCGGGCTGGATTCACTAAGCTGCCATCTGCGTATCGAGGACGGCCGGGACAGCCAGCACATTCTGCAAAGCGCGATACAAATCATTGCATCCCGATTCCATATTCATCATACGACCATACAAGTAGAGGCTTCAGGAATTCTTCATGAGAGATGCGAGTATGAAAAAGGGGGAGGCCACTGATGGCCCGTGAATTCGACGTCTTTGTGGTTGGTTAGGGTCAGGCATGACCTTTGAAAGGCCGGAGATCGCTCCACCGCCAAGACCAACCATGGCCTTTTTTCCGAAAGCGGGTGATCTTATCGACGGGACCTTTTCTTAAGCCGTTCATTCCGGCATTCGCTGCATGCCGCCAAGGGTATATTTTTCAAGTACATACTTTCTCCTGACGAACCCTGCCCAACTTCGGGAAAAGGCTTCTTCATTCGCATAAATTTCACCGTTTCTTCCCACATTAACACCAACCCGATGCGACCGTTCCTTAAGACCCGGTTGCAGGAACTGAGGGAGAAAGGAGGACCCGCGAATGTCCCGTTACGATTCCAGCTTGCAGTCGCAAAATCCGATTTCGCAAGCACAAAACTCGGTGAAGAAGGCGCATAATGCCGTAAAGCAGGCAGAGTCGCATCCGTCCGGGCAGATGATTGAACAGGCCGAGGCAGCCGTGGAGAAGGCGCAACGGTCGATCGAGCAGGCGTCGCTCAGCCATAATCAAGAGCCGGTACAGCTGGCCGCCGACATGCTGGCTGAGGATGAAAGCTCTTTGCACAGTTTGAAGCCAATAGAGGAGTAGCCGATGAAGCCGGGAACCGCCCGGCTTTTTTCTTTTACTTCATGCTCATAGGTCAGCTGCGGTTATCTCTGATCCGGACGTATGTACCCATTACTTCCAGGTTGTGCGGATGGCCTGTACAAGCTTTGGCGGTATCGTGTGTTTCATCGCTTTTCCGGCACCTTCTATGCTACAATGACAGTAATTGGAATAGGCTGGAGTCCTGACGGGCACACCTTGTCTATATTAATCTCCGACGAAGCGTGTTGTCTTTTATGATTATTCTCCTGCGGATGGTCGAATTTCCAGCTGCTGCACGTGGGTCACGGAGGAGCAGCTCGCCGAACAGCCTCATGCCGCAGGGTGTTTCGCTTCAAACTCGGAGTGAAAGGGAGACCAACATTCTGTTATGGCGGATCATCTAGCGAAACCGTCGGAAGAGGAAAAAGCTTGCGGGAAACGGCAGCGGTGGATCGAACTCGTCGAATCGGAGCTTTTGCCCGGGCTGACGCTGACCAGCGAGCAGCCGCACAATCCGGTTGTCGTCCACAGGTACCCGAAGCCGTGGCGGCTGGTCGGGGCGGGGAATTATGCAGGGGTGTTTGCGCACCCCTCATATCCTGACCGCGTGGTGAAGGTGTATGCACCGGGACGTGAAGGCCTGGAAGAGGAAGCGGAGGTGTACAGGCGGCTTGGAAAACATCCGGCGTTCTCCGAATGCTTACACGTGGGAGATGTCTATCTGGTGCTTCGCCGGTTGAGCGGCGTTACGCTGTATGATTGCGTCCGGCGCGCCATCCCGATTCCGCGGCAGGTGATTGAAGATATCGACGACGCTTTGGCGTATGCCGTACAGAAGGGGCTCTATCCGCACGATGTCCACGGCAAGAATGTCATGATGAAAGACGGCCGGGGCATCGTGGTGGATGTCTCGGATTTTTTGCGCAAGGAGCCTTGTTCCATGTGGAACGACCTAAAAAAGGCATACGATCTGTTGTACATTCCGCCGCTTCGCCGGGTGCCGATTCCTGAATTCATATTAAACGCCGTCCGGATCGGTTACCGGATGTGGAAAAAGCCGGCTCGTAATTAGGCGGACGAAACCGCGGCGGATTGGCCGCTTGTGAAATGACAATTTTCCTTTTTTGGCAGGAAAAACAAACTTGTCGGCGAAATGGTAATGAGGCGCCGATACGGCATCCGTCAATGGACGGAAGACGGGTCATTCTAAAAAGCGGGGCCAAACGGTTCGTAACAACCGTATATGAAAGCCTGCTACATGAACATGCGGCGTTCCGCACAAGATAATACGTAGTACCGTTCGTAAGCATACCTTATGCTTGTGAAATTGAAAATTTCAAGGAGGATCCCCCGATGTCCAAAAACTTAAACGAAGTGTTAAACACACAGATTGCGAACTGGAGCTTGCTGTATATCAAGCTGCACAATTACCATTGGTATGTCAAAGGCCCTCAGTTTTTCACGCTGCACGTAAAATTTGAGGAATTATATACCGAAGCTGCGCTGCATGTGGACAATCTGGCCGAGCGTCTGCTTGCGCTCAAGGGCCAGCCGGTAGCTACCATGCGTGAAATTTTGGAACTGGCGACCGTACACGAGGCAACGGGGAACGAGAATGCGGAGCAGATGGTCCGCGCTATCGCCAATGACTTCAACACGGTGGCCGCGGAGCTGAAGGAAGGAATGGCGATTGCCGAGGCGGCGGACGATGAAACGACAGGCGATATGCTGCTTGCCATTCACAGCTCGCTGGAAAAGCATACGTGGATGCTGGAATCGTTTTTGGGCAAATAAGGAGATCAAGCCAAGCGAACCTCTTCGGTCAGACGGGTTCGCTTTTTTGTGCTTCGTTTGGGTATAATGGAAACAAAAGGGATGGAGGGGAACTCATATGTTCGGACGACCATCGGTCATTTTCTTAGGATTAGCATGCGTGCTTGCTTTTAGCGGCTGCGATGCCGCCCGCCAAACCGCTCCTTCGCCGGTAAACGAAAATCCCGCTGCTTCAAACGATTCGGCATCATCTCCCATTCCGTATAAACAGGAAATTATCGCCACCGGATTGGATATCCCATGGGAGATTGAATTTGCACCGGACGGCCGTATCTTTTTTACGGAGCGCGGAGGTTCGCTGCGGCTGATCGATCAGGGAAAGCTCGTCGACGAGCCGGTATTCCGCTTTGACGACAAGCTGTACACCCAAGGGGAAGCGGGACTGCTCGGAC
Source organism: Paenibacillus sp. Pae15 (assembly GCF_024519685.1). NCBI lineage: Bacteria > Bacillati > Bacillota > Bacilli > Caryophanales > Paenibacillaceae > Paenibacillus > Paenibacillus sp. Pae15. The sequence continues at coordinate 140,828 of NZ_JALJRM010000007.1, forward strand.
TTGCGCTGGACCCGAAATTTAACGAGAACCATTATATGTATGCCTATCACACGTACATGAATGGAAATCAACCGCTCAACCGGGTTGTCCGGCTGAAGGAGAGCGGAGGTAAAGCGACTCTCGACAAGGTGCTGCTGGACGGCATGCCGGGCAACCGGATTCATGACGGCGGACGCATTAAATTTGGGCCGGACGGATTACTTTATGTGACGAACGGAGATGCTGCCTCCCCATCCGTGGCGCAGGATATTGGTGTACCCGCGGGCAAAATCCTCCGTATTCACCCTGACGGTTCAATTCCGGCGGACAATCCGTTCCCGGGCTCGCCGGTTTACAGTTTCGGTCACCGCAACCCGCAAGGTCTGGCGTGGCATCCGGAGACAGGACAGCTGTACAGCTCGGAGCACGGACAATCGGCGCACGATGAGATCAATCGGATTGAGCCGGGTGCCAATTACGGATGGCCATTGGTTCAAGGCGATGAAACCGAGGCAAAGCCGGACAACAACCATACGGACAAGGCAGGTCCCGGACCGCTGATGAAGCCCATACTGCACAGCCATACCGTCACTTGGGCGCCGTCAGGTATGACGTTTATCAGTCAAGGGCCTTGGAAAGGCCATTTGCTTGTTGCGAATCTTCGCGGCACGCAGGTGCTGCATGTGGTTCTGACGGAGGATGGCAAGGGCGTGCATGCCTCGGATGCTTTGCTCAAAGGGGAGTTTGGGCGCATTCGCACAGTAACCGAAGCGCCGGACGGTTCAATCTATATTTTGACTAATAACCGCGATGGCCGAGGGAATCCGAAGGACGACGATGATAAAATCGTTCGCTTCATTCCCGCTTTCAATAAATAAACGGATGAGGATTGTGACTTAACCATGCAAGAAGAGCTGTTGGAGCTAATCAAAAGACTGCTGGGTGAACGCTTGCTGATTCAAGCGACGCTCAGCCAGGTGCGCCGCCGCGACCCGAGCGGTAACGGGTGCACGAAGGTGACGGTCAAGCCGGTGGAGCTAAAAGGTGAGCTGAACTACCAGTTCAGCTCATTTTGCGGTCCGAAGGTGTTTCATGACAACCTGCGCCCGGAAGAAGCGGAAGCAAGGTTTGCCGAGCTGTTCGCGGAGCAATTCCGCCAAGGGCTTCTGCAGACCGGGGAGGCGGATTACCAGGTGCTGATCAGCAAAAAAGGCAAGACCGGCATTCTGAAGAAACCGCCGACCAAGCAAGCGGTCGCAGCCATCACCCATAACAGGAAAAAGAATTATGTCATCGAAGAAGGGGAGCCCGTTCCCTTTCTTGTCGAGCTTGGCATCATGAATGCAGAGGGAAAGGTGTTGGCGAAGAAATACGATAAATTCCGTCAAATCAATCGTTTTTTGGAGATGATTGCTGACGTACTGCCTCATCTGCCGCAAGGGAGGACCTTGCATATGGTGGACTTCGGCTGCGGCAAATCGTATTTGACCTTCGCTCTCTACCATTACTTGAAGGTGATGCAGGGGATCGATCTGCGGGTTGTTGGCCTGGATCTTAAAGAAGATGTCATCAGCAGCTGCAGCGCGCTTGCCCAACGGCTCAGCTATGACGGCTTGCGGTTTTTGGTAGGCGACATCGCCCAATATGACGGGCTGCAGCAGGTGGATATGGTGGTGACGCTGCATGCCTGCGATACGGCGACCGATGCGGCGCTGGAGAAGGCGGTCCGCTGGGGCGCTTCGGTGATTTTGTCGGTGCCCTGCTGCCAGCATGAGCTGTTCCGGCAGGTCCGCAGCGAGGTGCTGGGGCCGCTGCTTCAGCACGGAATCTTGAAGGAACGTTTCTCGGCGCTGGCTACGGATGCGATTCGCGCCAAGCTGCTGGAGCTTCTCGGCTACCGGACACAGCTGCTTGAGTTTATCGATATGGAACACACGCCGAAAAATATTCTCATTCGCGCGGTCCGCAGCGAGAAGCCGCTGCCGCCTGCGGAGCAGGCCAAGCTGGCGGAGAGCTATATCGCCTTCCGTAACTTTCTTCAGGCGGATCTTTATTTGGAGCGTGCGATGAAGCCGGAGCTGGCAGCCTTGCTGAAGTCATAGCCGGGTGGGCGGAGAAAAGGATCATCCGCTTCCGGCTGCTTGTATTACAATAAGACAATCCTACAAAGCATTCATTCAAGAATGCATAAAATCGAGGTGCCGGGTTTTGGGGTATTTATTGCTGCTGCTGGCGACGCTGTCATGGAGCTTTGTCGGCATTTTGGTTAAATCAACGACCGGTTTTGTGGATAGTACAACCATTGCCTTTGCCCGGTTTGCGTTTGGCATTGTGTTTTTGGGAGGTCTGCTGCTCCTGAAGGACCGCGCCTTGAAGCTGAGATTTAACATGAAGTGGATATGGATCGGGGCGGCAGGGAAATGCTGCAATTATTTATTTGAAAATATCGCCTTATCGATCGGTTATTCTTACGGCAATATTCTGATCGGACCGATTCAGACGGTCATTTTGCTGGTGCTGTCGGCTTTCTGGTTTAAGGAACACGTATCGGTCAGAGGGTGGATCGCCGCGGCGCTTTGTATTGTCGGCGTCCTGTTGATCAGCTGGAACGGCCTCTCGTTATCCGAATTGCTCCAAGGCGGGATGGTGACCACGCTGTTGTATGGGCTTGCTGCTCTCGGTACGGCGTTTCACGTGCTGAGCCAAAAGGTGCTGATCAAGGAGATGGATGCAGGGAATATGAATTTCTCTGTCTTTCTGGTGTGCACGGTTCTGCTGGCGCTTCCGCTGCCCTGGACCTTTTCCTGGTCAGGCGAATTCAGCGTTTACGGCCTGCTGGCTCTGGTGCTGCTTGGGGTCATTACGGGGCTTGGCTTCTATTGGTTCTCACTCGCGCTCAAGCTGGTTTCTTTCCCCATTGCGGTCATCGTCAGCAACAGCTGGGTGCTCTTTTCGATTTTGTGGGCCTATTTGTTTTACCATGATCCGATTACGATCTATGTGATCGGCGGCGGAGGATTTTTTGTCGCCGGGCTGGTGCTGCTGAATTTGCCTCTTCGTTCGGCGGTGGAACGCCAGATATCCAGGAAAATGGCGGGGCCAAGCGGAGGGGCGGATGTAAGATGAAGGAGACTAATCAGCCTCGGGGGCCGCTTTTGACGGGATTTCCCCCGGTGGCCGATGAACGGTGCCGAATCCTGATACTCGGTTCCATGCCGGGGAAGGCGTCGCTTGACGTGGGGCAGTATTACGGGCATCCGCGCAATCATTTTTGGAGGCTTCTCTATGCGCTGCTGGACGGTGGCGCCCCGGAGCCTTCTTATGAGGCCCGGATTCGGTTCGCTTTATCGCGCCGGGTGGCGCTTTGGGACGTGTTGCGGTCATGCGAGCGCCAAGGCAGTCTTGATACGGCGATCCGTCGGCCGGAAGCTAACGATTTTGAACGTTTTTATCAGCGCTGCCCGTATATTCGATTTGTTTTCTTTAACGGGAGCGCTTCGGAGCAGTTGTATCGGCGTTATGTGAAGCCTGTGGAGAAGGATGCCGCGCTTCGATGCTACAGGCTGCTGCCGTCGTCGAGTCCGGCCCGGGCAATGACGTTCAGCGCCAAGCTGGAGGCGTGGCAGCCGCTTCGGGAGGCTTGGTTAAGTGGAGCGGAAGGATAAAAGCAGGACGAACACCCGGATCGGCTATCCCACCCGGGTGTTCGACGCTTATTCTTTTTCTTTTTGCGTGGCGCCGATCAAATTTTTCGTGGTTTTGACGTTCTCTACCGTATCGTTCACAAATTCCATGCTTTGATTTTCTGCTTCCGTAGATGCCGTTCCCTCATAGTTGCCTTGATGCTTTTTGTTCTCCGACATGCGAGCGTCCTCCTTTCGCTTACCTGCTGCTGATTTCATGATTTAACGTGCTCCTCAATCTGGGAAAATATACTTCGGACCCGGTATCCCTTCCTTCCCGCATGGGAAAAAGGCTTCACGGGATACTAATCCGGAGACTTCGGTAAGGAGGTAGAAGACAATGGCGTGCGATAACATCCGGGTGCCTTTCGGTTACGAGCCGCCTGATCCGCGGAATAAGGAACGAGGAAGTCTTTGGGTATACGATAGTTTCGAGGAATTTACGGAGCGGGATCTGGAGAAGGTTTGGGAGCTGGCCGACCGGCGAAACCTGGCCAAGACCGTATTTTACCCTCTTCATGAAGAGACGCTCCGCAGAATGGTCAAAGGCGCCTTCACGCCGCACTATCGCAGGGTGGATGCGCTCCAGGCCTTGCTTGATGCCGCCGGGACCGATCTGGATTATGTGATCGAGCGGTTTGAAAACAAACGTAAAAAATACACTCCGGTCGACACAGCCTTCCGTTTCCTCGAAGATAAATACGATGGGCCTTTCTTCGTATATGTTACTGGCGACACGGCGAATTTGCTGGCCTCTTATGATTCATTCGAAGCCTGGATCAGAAAGCTCCGCCTCTTGATATCTGGTAAGGGAGTCGGAGGAATCCACCCGCGTTTGCTCCAGTACGAGCATCGCTGGGAATGGGTGTAAACGGATGGCCTGAAAATTGGCGGAACATGCGAACCTTATGGTGACTCTTCAACAATGACATCGAGCGGTAATGGGTTTTATTGAGGCCATTTTGAAGCAGGAGGGGGAACCATGGGGGCAAGAAAAAAAATCGCATGGATGGTGATCGCGGGTTTGCTGATCATCAGCTTGATCAGCGGCGCGGCTTGGATCGGTGACCAGCCGGTTTCGGCGGAAATTTCGGAGCAGGTCAAGGGCCAATTCGTTTGTCTGGACGAAGGAAACCGTAGAATCACTGTGGCCTATGAGGACATGGAGAGAACGTATCCGCTTGCAGCGGATGTGTGGGTATACCGGAATTCGCAAAAGGCGACGTTGGCGGAACTGAAGCAGGGCGATACACTGGACATCATCTTTAACAGTAAAAATCAAGCGGCTTATATCAAAGCGGCGGATCAAAGCACGGATGCAGAAGCGGCTCCTGCCGTGCCTGCTGATGCCGGTCCGGCTCCGTCCGCACAAGCAGCACCTTCGGTGGAAGCAGCTTCGCCTGCGGAAACAAAACCTGACAGTAGCGGGGGGTCTGCGCCTTCATCGGATGTGAACTCCGGTGTCTCTGCCGTGCCGCCGGCTGCTCAGCCTTCTGCAGGCAGCACACACGTTCCAATGGAGCAGGATCTCTATGCCTGGCCGTGGAAAGAGCTGGAGCTTGAACTGAAAAGCAAGGAGCTGGAGCTCAAGCTGGAGCACGAGCCGAAGGGCAAAGAAGCAGAAGCGGAACTGCAGATCAAAATGAAGGATCGCTCGGTGATCCGCATGAAAGGCGCGGAGGCAGAGCACGTGTTGTTAATGTTGATGCAGGGGCTGCCCGAGGATAAAGCCGCTTGGGTGCAGGCGCTGAAGCAGCGTTTAGCAGCGGAGTTCAAACTGCGGGATGTCTCTTCCGCCAAATGGAAGCTGGATATTCAATGGAAAGACGATACCGGTGCCGTGATAATCCCTCCGGCCGAACATCCGAAATCGGAGCTCAAAGGCAAAGGAAAGGAGAAGGAGCACAACAAGGGAAAAGGGCATGACAAAGACCGCGGCAAGCACGATGACGACGATGATGACCACGACGACGATTAAAAGGTCAACATGCCTTCATCAGACACGTAGAAGGACCTGACGCTGTTCCGTCAGGTCCTTTTTTTGGTACGCCCAGCATGGGCGTCATCTTTAGGGTGAGAGTCCCGAACGGGGGCTGGCGAGCGCCTACCGTAGCTGAGGGCAAGACCCTCTATGTCACGCCCCCTCCTACTCGATTGAATGATTACTCCTCGGGCGTACGGTCAAGATACAACCGAATGACCGAGGTGGAATCCCCATGCTCGATTTCCTCGCGGGAAGCTTTCTCCTCCAAAGGATCGTGAGTGTTTAAGCCCGGCGCAATGGTCGGTTCGTTATGTCTGTGTTCCGGCGTTATACGGGATTTGCGGCTTTCAGGCATGAGAATCTCCCTCTTCCGACTTGGAATAAGCGATCAGGGTAATGGCTTGTCCGGTCAGCCCGGAAAGCTTGGACTCGGCCTCCTGAATGATGCTGACCGTCTCCGATTCTGATGTTTTCGGCAAACGGGCGACTTGATAAGATTTGGTTTCGATTTTCATCGTCAAGCTCCTTCTATCGGCATTCGGATAATGTGAACTTTTCTTATCCTCTCCGATGAGAGAGTCATTCATGCATTGGTAGATCGGACCCGGAAGCTGTGATATATTGGAAGTACTGCAAAAATCGAAGGAACGGAAGGGTGGGGAAATCCGATGAGCCTCCAATGGAACCGCATGGCCGTGATGACCAGCATAGTGCTCGCCGTGCTGATTTCATCGATAGATACGACCATTATGAATACGACGATGCCGTTAATCGCCGAAGAGCTTGGAAATGTAAAGCTGTATGCGTGGAGCTTCGCTTCCTATATGATTATCTGTACGATCGTAACGCCGCTCAGCGGACGGATCTCCGATATATTCGGGAGGAAAAAAGTACTGGCCGTTGGGATCTTAATCTTTTTGGTAGGCTCCATCCTGTGCGGAATGGCATCCTCCATGCTGGAGTTGGTTCTGTACCGCGGCGTCCAAGGGCTGGGGGCCGGAGCGATGATTGCCTTTCCGGCTATCATTGCGGGCGATTTGTTCTCAGTGGAAGCGCGGGGCAAAATCCAGGCGCTTTTTACAGGTATGTGGGGATTATCGGCTGTATTGGCGCCCCTCCTGGGCAGTTTGTTTATCGAGCGATTAACATGGCGCTGGATTTTCTATATCAACATCCCGATTTGTCTGGCCTCTTTATTGCTGCTGATTCCATATCGGGAAGTATACCAGGCCCGCAAAAGCACAATCAATTATACAGGATCGCTTTTGTTCGGGTTGGGGATCGGACTTCTCCTTCTCAACACGGTGGTTGCGGAAGGCTATCTGCTGTATACCGTCCTGGGCCTGCTGTTCATGGCGCTTTTCATATGGAATGAGCGAAGGCATCCGTCCCCGATCGTACCGATGGAGCTGATGCGAAACGGGACGGTAGCGTGGATGAATCTGAATGCCTTTTTGACCTGTGCAGCTTTATTCGGCGCTTCGAGCTACATTCCATATTATTTGCAGCACCAGGGATATTCGGTCTTTATGAGCGGGCTGGCGCTCATCGGCATGTCCGTTGGGTGGAGCCTCATGGGGGTGCCTGCAGGCAAATGGATACTGAAATTCGGCTACCGGCCGCTGCTCGTGATCGGGAATGCCCTTTTGGTTCTGTCGGGTCTGCTTTTGCTGTTTTTACCGGATCAGGGGGGCTTCTGGTTCGTTAATGGCGCCTTGCTGCTGCAGGGGATGGCCTTCGGCTTGCTGGTTACCGTTTCCGTCATCGGCTCCCAGCAGCTTGTCGATTCCCATCAGAAGGGAATTTCCACCTCGCTGCAGGTGTTTGCCCGTAATATCGGGACAGCGGCGGGAGTAACGATCATGGGGGCGCTCCTGACGAATGCTCCCGAATTTATGACCGGGATACACCGGCTGTTCCTTTATGGCTTCATTGTCGCGCTGGTCGCACTCGCTTCCACTCTTTTTCTGTTTATGAAGCACGAAAACGCAGGTATGCCTGCCAAAAAGCTCGGCGAACTCTAAGTTAATCGTCGCTCTTTCGATCTTTCCTTTCTTCCTTAGCTCTTCTTTCTTCGCGTTCGGGCTTGCGATCTTCTTCGTCACGGTACATATTTTGCCGCTTGGATGGCTTGGCTTGCAGTTGGGCTTGCTGTGCGGCAAGCACTTCATCCGGGACAGGGAACGGGGTGACCGGCACATCCTTTAACGCCCGGGTCATGATTTCACGAAAGAGCACCGCCGGCACCGCACCGCCCGAGGTCGTCAGGTAATGATTCTGATCGGTCTTGTCGTACCCGAGCCAGATCGCGGCGGTTAGCTCGGGTGTAAATCCTACGAACCAGGCATCTTTCGCCCCGTTGCCGCCAATCCTTGCAAATTCAGGGGTATCCGGCAGCTGGGTCGTGCCTGTCTTCCCCGCCGTGGGGCGTCCGTCAAGAAGCGCAGCCGCTTGGCCCGTTCCGACGGCTACGGCTTCCTGCAGAAGCTGCGTCATCGTATAAGCATGGACGGGAGCTGTGAGCATTGTCCTCTGCGGTACGGCTTCGACCAAGGGATGCCCGTCCTTGGTTGTGATCCGTGTGATGGCGTGAGCCCGTTCCATCACCCCTTGATTGGCGATGGCGCCGTAGGCCTGTGCCATCTGCAGGGGGGAGACGCCCGCGGACAGACCGCCGAGAGCCAGGCTCAAGTTGCGGTCTTTCTCCGGCAGGTCGATGCCGGCCCGGCGTACATAGTCCAGCCCCGCATCGATCCCGATTTCGTTCAGGAGCCAGACGGGAGGGATGTTCCACGAGCGCAGTACGGCCTCCCGCAATGTAACCTGCCCGCGCGTCTGTCCATCCCAGTTGCTGGGCCGGTAGCCTCCGATGTCGAGCCGGCCATCGTAAAGCAGCGAGTCGGGAGTGTACCCGCGTTCGAGCGCAGGGCCGTAAACAGCCAGCGGCTTGAACGTAGAGCCTGGCTGGCGCTTCAGCTTCGTAGCGCGGTTGAAGCCGCGGTATACCTGATCCCCGCGTGCCCCGACGATGGCCCGAATGCCGCCGGTACGATGATCGAGCACGACGACTCCGCTTTGAACAGGCCGATCCCCCGGACCTGCGGGAAACAGCGCATCGGTGCGATACACTTCTTCGGCAGCCTGCTGCACCTTCACATCCATTGTCGTATGAATGCGGAGTCCCAGCGTCAGTATTTGCTGCTCCGTGAAGCCGTACAGCCTCTCCGCTTCATCCATCACATAATCTACGAAGGAGGGATATCGTCCCTTGAGCGATTCTCCATTGTCGGGTTTGAGCGCAATCGGCTGATTGATGGTTTGCGCGTAAGTCGCTTCGTCAATGGTCCCCTGTTCCAGCATCAAGGAAAGAACCAGATTGCGGCGTTCCAAGGCTTTATCCGGATTTTTGACAGGCGAGTAGAGCGTCGGCGCCTTCGGCAGCCCGGCGAGCAGAGCCGATTCCGCCAGTGTCAGTTCTTTAACCGGCTTGCCGAAATATTGCCGGGCCGCTCCTTCCACGCCCCAGCGTCCTTCTCCATAATAGATGCTGTTTAAGTACAGCTCCAAGATTTCATCCTTGCTGTAGGCAAAATTGATTTTGATGGCGTAGCCCAATTCTTTCACTTTCCGGCTGAGCGTTTTATCCGAATCCAGGAACAGGTTTTTGGCCAGCTGCTGTGTAATCGTGCTGCCGCCTTCCTTCAGGGAGCCCGACTGCAGATCGCGGATCAGCGCCCTCCCGATCGACCAGAGATCGAATCCCGCGTGTTCATAGAAGCGGCGATCTTCCACGGCGATCACGGCGTTTTTCAGGTCTGCCGGAATCTCCTCAAGCGGCACAGGGATGATGCGCGAGGAGGAAAGCTGGGAAACCGGCTGTTCGCCGGCATCCATCACGAAGCTCGGCTCGGGAAGCGGATGCTCGAGCTTGCTGATGTCCAAGCCGCGAACCCACAATGCGAACAGACCGATGAAGGATGTACCGGCCCAAAACAGCAGCAGAGCACTCCACAGCAGCATCCGGCGCTTGACCCTCCACTTCCCGGATTTTGCGACTTTAGACGGTGCTTCTGTTTCCGGTCCAGCGATATCCGTCTTGTTCTGCTTTTGTTCCGGTTTCACGGCAGGTCCCTGGGAACTGCTAGCCCCCTGCGATTTTCCGGCTGTTTTGCCCCAAGCGGCACGTGCGGCCTGAAGCGCCTGCTTATGGTTCCTTTCAGGGGAACCGGACGGATTATGCCTCACACCGGATGGCTTTTGGAGGGAGGCCGACGGTTTGGATTCTTTAGGGTTCCGGCTCAACCAGCCATTTATCGGTGAACGTTTCATTCCATCTATACCCCTTTCTATCTCTGCTAACCTATTCGCAGCCACCCCCCTTTTTAAGCTGGTGGACGGGCTGAAAAACGGAAAACCGTGACACGGGTTTCGGAAATTTGATACGGGAAACCGGCATGATATAATAAAGCAATGAAAAATGCCAATGATATGCGGAAGTAGGGTTTTCATGCGAATTAACAAGTTTATAAGCGAAACGGGTTTTTGTTCCCGTCGTGAAGTGGATAAATTGATCGAAGCGAAGCGCGTGACCATTAACGGCAAGCTGGCGGAGCTGGGAACTCAAGTAAACGAGGGCGATGAAGTACGGATTGACGGGAAAAGAGTGGGTGCTAAAAAGAAGCATGTGTACATCGCACTAAACAAGCCGGTGGGCATTACCAGTACGACGGAGCGGCATATCCGAGGCAATATCGTGGATTTCGTGGGGCATCGGGAGCGGATTTTTCCGATCGGGCGGCTCGATAAGGATTCCGAAGGGCTTATTTTGCTGACCAATGACGGGGATATCGTCAATAAAATTTTGCGTTCGGAATACGAGCACGAAAAAGAATATATCGTTACGGTGGATAAGCCGATCACGCCGATGTTTGTTCAGGGCATGTCCGGCGGCGTTCGCATTCTCGGAACCGTGACTAAGCCGTGTCGGATCACACGTCTGGACGATCGTACGTTCCGCATTATTTTGACCCAAGGACTCAACCGGCAGATCAGGCGGATGTGCGCGGCTTTCGGATATGAGGTGCGAAAGCTGAAGAGGGTGCGTATCATGAATATCAAGCTTGGCGATTTGCCGTTAGGGCGGTGGCGCGATCTCAAGCCTGATGAGCTGGAAGCTTTGTTTCGTCAGATCGGGCATGAAGCTCATACGTGACGGATTCAGGCACCTGAATTTTGTAATCTGTCTTGGGAGGCAAGCGGCGACAAGACGCCGTTTACTTCCACGATGCGGCTCAACAAGCCGATTTCGAGTCCCGGAAGCGTTAGGTGCCGGGGCTCTTTTCAACAATAAAGATTTTTCCCCGGCCAGTGTCTTCTCACCTAAACCAGTTGTTGACGACCCCGACTAAATCCCCGTTTCCATAATTTACAATCTAAGATAAAATAAAATATAACATTGTCCAAGCCGGATGAATGGCCTGTTAACCTTGAGGTATCGGATGAAGCACCGCATTGCGGTATTCCGTAGGCGAAGCCTGATAATGCCGTTTAAACTGCTTGGAGAAATATAACGGATCCTGGAAGCCGACCGACGAGGCGATCTGTTCGACGGTAAGCTCCGGCCGTTCCCGAAGCAGGTGGCGCGCCTTATCCAGCCGCAGCCGCAGCAGAAACGTTACGGGGGTCAGCCCGGTATGCTTTTTGAACAACGTCGACAAATACGCGCGGTTGTAGCCCAGCGTTTCGGCCATCAGCTCGATGGTGATCGGCTCGGCATACTGGGCGGTCAAATATTGCAGCGCCTGTTGTACCGTCTGCTCTCCGCCCGTGGTTTGTCTGGGCATGCTCGTCTGCTGCGGACGAAGGGCTTCGGCGTACTCCGCGAACAGCAGATGAAGCAACCCGTTCGCCCGGAGATTGGCGCCGGCGCTGCGGGATTGAAAGGCAAGCTGAATCTGGCGATACAACGCGCCGATCTTTCGCCTGCGACCGGTATGGACGATGGGGGCAAGCGAGCTGAGGCCGATGTCCTGCAGCATCATGGACGCTTGGGGACCCTCAAAGGCAATCCAGCAATAATGCCAAGGCTCATCCCAATCCGCCGCGTAATGAATCAGCTGGCCCGGCTCGATCAGGAAGCTGTCCCCTGCGCCGAGCTGATAGGTTCGTCCCATACAAGCATATGTTCCTTTCCCGGACAAGATGTGATGAATAAGATAATAGTCGACGACCTTCGGACCCGGTTTGTGCCCGGGCCTGGTTTGGCTGTTGCCGGAGAACAGCACCGTCAGCGGGCTGCCTTCCGTCGGAGTCTCCGGGTTCGAAACGACGTAATAGCTATAGGTCCGTTTGGCTGATGAGGAAACGGGCATTAGAAGGGCTGCCTCCTTTGCTGTGGATTGAAATGTATTCCGCAGTATGCAAACGATCCATGTTTGCATGGCGCACGGCGGAGCGTTCCGATCCGCTTCGGTCAAGCCGTCAGCGGAAAGGGGGTACAACACGCTCCGGAACCTCTTATTTATGGTTACATTATACCATGTCATGGGCAGCGGACCCGCAATAATCTAACATTTATCCATATCAAGCTTACATCCTTCCATAGTGTCGGCGGAAGCGTCCGCGTTATACTTGAGGCATAGATTGATCAGAACAACAATGGATTTTTCCAATATACTATGGTAAACGAGGTGAAGCCCTCATGACAGAAATCCAAGCATTGAAGGAGCAGTTCGTAAAGCTTTACGGGGCTGGAGATTCCCGTCCGATTCGGGTGTTTTATGCCCCGGGGCGCGTGAATCTGATCGGTGAGCATACGGATTACAACGGGGGCTGCGTATTGCCTGCGGCACTTACCTTCGGGACGACGATGCTGATTCGCAAGCGGGCCGACGGGCAAGTGGGTTTGGCTTCGATGAATTTCCCTCTCCGCAAACATATTTCCATTCAAGGTTTGGTATACAACCAGGAAGACGGCTGGATCAATTATCCCAAAGGGATTATTCGTGGGCTGCAAGAGAAGGGCGTAGCTGTCGGAGGGTATGATATCCTTTACAGCGGTGCGATTCCGAACGGGTCCGGCTTGTCTTCCTCGGCTTCCATCGAAGTGGTGACGGCTTACGGTCTGCTGTCCATGGAAGAACAGCCCGCGGACAAGGTTGACATTGCTCTTTTGTCGCAGAAGGCCGAAAATACGTTTGTTGGCGTGCAGTGCGGGATCATGGATCAATTCGCAGTGGCCATGGGGAAGAAGGATCACGCGATTCTGCTGATGTGCGATACGCTGGAATATCGGCATGTGCCTTTTGAAACCGGCGTCTATAGGCTGGTGATCGGCAACACCAATAAGAAACGCGGGCTCGTCGATTCCAAATATAACGAAAGGCGCACCCAATGTGAGCTGGCGGTACGTGATTTGCAAGCGCTGCATCCGGGACTAACGCTGCTCGGACAGCTGTCGTTGGAACAATTTGAGGAGGCCAAGCATCTCATTGAGGATGAAACCGTGAAGAAACGGGCACAGCACGTAGTGGAAGAAATCGACCGTGTGCAGCAGTCCATTAAGGTGTTGGAACAAGGTGATTTGGAAGCGTTCGGGGGACTCATGACGGATTCCCATCGCTCCCTGCAAGACTTGTACGAGGTGACGGGCCCGGAGCTTGATACGATGGTGGAGTCGGCGCTTCAGGTTCCAGGCGTGCTCGGGTCGCGAATGACCGGTGCCGGCTTCGGAGGCTGTACCGTATCCCTTGTGCATCAGGACAGCGTAGAGCGGTTCATCGAAGAGGTCGGCCGCGAATATTTGAGAAAAACCGGCTTGCATCCGGACTTCTATGTATGTGACATTGGAGATGGAGTCAAGGAAATATAGAAGAGAGTCGCCCATGGGGAGACGGAAGGAGAGAAACATGGCTATTTTGGTTACTGGTGGAGCGGGCTACATCGGTTCGCATACGGTGGCGGAGCTGCTGGCAAAAGAAGAAGAGGTCGTGGTGGTCGATAATTTGCAGCAAGGGCATCGCGATGCGGTGCTCGGCGGAAAACTGTATGTGGGAGACATTCGTGATGCGGAGTTTTTGGATTCGGTATTTAGAGAAAATGACATTGATGCGGTGATTCACTTCGCAGCAAATTCGCTTGTCAGCGAAAGCATGCAGAAGCCTGGTAAATATTATCACAATAATGTTTACGGGACTTTATGCCTCCTGGAAAAAATGAACGAATATGGCGTGAAAAAAATCGTCTTTTCATCTACTGCAGCCACCTACGGAGAGCCGGAAAACATCCCGATTCTCGAAACCGATCGAACGCTTCCGACCAACACTTACGGGGAAACGAAGCTGGCGATGGAAAAAATGATGCATTGGTTCGATACGGCCCACGGGATCAAATATGTATCCCTGCGTTATTTTAATGCCGCAGGTGCGCATGAAGGGGGCCAAATCGGAGAGGACCACACGCCAGAGACGCATCTGATTCCGATTATTCTGCAGGTGGCGTTGGGTCAGCGGCCCCACATTTCCATCTTTGGTGATGACTATGCGACGCCCGACGGCACGTGCATCCGTGATTATATTCACGTCAGCGACCTGGCGGATGCGCATATCCTCGCGGTGGAGAAGCTGCGTCGGGGCGGGGAAAGCAGCGTATACAATCTCGGTAATGGCCGAGGCTTCTCTGTGAAGGAAGTTATCGATATCGCACGTGAAGTGACGGGGCACCCGATTCCTGCCGTCATGGAAGCGCGCCGCGCCGGAGATCCGGCCATTCTGGTCGCTTCCTCGGAACGTATGAAAGCCGAGCTGGGGTGGAAGCCGAAACGGGACATCCTTACGCAAATCATTGCCTCTGCGTGGAAATGGCATCGGACACATCCGAACGGCTACGGCAAATAAGACTGGAAGTGGGGACCACAGCTTAGAAGGGGGAGGGATGACAATGGAATATAACCAAACGGAAACGGGCTGCAGCACTTCCGATCGAAAGGCGGCTTACCTGGTGGAACGCTTGCTTCAGTTCGGATTGGCGCAGAAGCTGCTTGAGCCGCTGGATGTTTACGCGGCGCGCAACGGATTGCTCGATTTGCTTCGCATTGCCGAGCCTTATACGGGAGAGCTGAGGGAGCCTGCCGCAGACAGTCCTGCAGAGCTGCTTGAACCGCTGCTGGATTACGCGGCCGAAACGGGGATATTGGAAGAAAACCATACGACGCTGCGCGATTTAATGGATTCCCGTATCATGGGCCAACTGATGCCGCGGCAGTCGGAGCTGGCAGAGCGGTTTTGGACTATAGCGAGGAGGGACGGAGTAGAGCGGGCGACGGACTTTTTCTATAAGCTGTGTATCGATTCCAACTATATTCGTATGGACCGGATCCGTAAAAATCTGTATTGGCTTGCACCGACGGAGTATGGAGACCTGGAAATCACCGTTAATCTCTCCAAGCCGGAGATGGACCCCAAAACCATCGCGATGCTCAAAAATGCCCCTCAAAGCCATTATCCCCGGTGCCTGCTCTGTGTAGAGAACGTGGGTTATGCGGGAAGGTTGAATCACCCTGCCAGGCAGAATTTGCGGGTTATTCCGCTTGAGCTGTTGGGTGAAACGTGGTATTTCCAATATTCGCCTTATGTGTATTATCATGAGCACAGTATTATTTTCGACGGGTTGCACCGGCCGATGAAAATGACAAAGATGACCCTCGGGCGGCTGCTTGACTTCGTTGACCGGTTTCCACACTATTTTATCGGCTCGAATGCCGATCTGCCGATCGTGGGCGGATCGATTCTGAATCACGACCATTTTCAAGGCGGCCGTCACCGATTTCCGATGGAACGGGCGGAGGTGGAGGAAAGCTTCAGCCATCCGGACTTTGCAGGAGTGAAGCTCGGCATCGTCCATTGGCCCATGTCGGTCATCCGCCTCTCAAGCCGTGACCGGGAGCTTCTGCTGAAGCTTGCCGCTATGGTTTTGGAGCGCTGGAAGGAATATAGCGATCCCTCACAAGACATCAAAGCCTACTCCGAGCAAGAGGGGACGAAGGTGCCGCACAATACCGTGACTCCCATTGCCCGCAAAAATGCAAGCGGCGATTACGAGCTGGATCTTGTGCTGCGCAACAACCGAACCAGTGCGGAGCATCCGGAAGGTATTTTCCACCCGCATCGGGAACTGCATCATATTAAGAAGGAAAACATCGGCTTGATTGAGGTCATGGGTCTGGCGGTGCTGCCGGGACGTTTAAAGGACGAACTGGAACTGGCAGCAAGATTGCTGACCGAAGAGACAGCGTTGGACGAGCGGATGATGCTGGACCCCGGGCATCCGCTGCACAAGCATAAAGCTTGGCTGAAGGAACTGGTTGAACGCTACGGCACGGCATTGCCGGACGAGAAGGCTGCAGAAGTGCTTCGGAACGAAGTGGGCCGCAAATTTTTGAATGTGCTCCAGGATGCGGGCGTATATAAGCTGGATGCGCATGGCCGTCAAGGCTTCCGCCGTTTCCTGAGGCACTTGGGAGTCCAATAGGGAGGTTTGATGCCTGACCGCTCATGGAAACGGTCAGGATTTTTGCGTTTGTTATGTGAAAAAACGATCAACTTTTAATTGACTGTGGCAATGTAACCGTAAACGTTGAACCTGTTCCTGGTGCTCCTGATACTTGAATATCACCGGTATGAAGATCGATGATTTTTTTCACGATCGACAAACCGAGTCCGTTTCCCTTAACGGAAGGATCGCGGGATTTATCCACTTTATGGAACGGTTTAAAGATATCTGCACGTTCTTCCTCAGGAATCCCAATGCCATTATCGGTTATAGAGACGGTGATCAGATGGTTATTCTTACCGGCTTCAATCCGAATCGTTCCACGGACCGGCGTGAATTTAATGCTATTATTCAGTAAATTGATCCACACCTGGTTGAGCTGATCTTCATCCGCTTGTACCGTAATAGCCTCTAATTGAACATCCATTTCAATGTCTTTGGCTGTCCATTGAGGCTCCAACGCAATGACGACCTTTCGAAGCTGCTCATCCAGTCGGTACGTACTTCGCTTCAACGGATGAAGTTCCTGCTGTAAATAGGATAGTTGAAGCAAATTTTGACTTAATCGCGATAATCTCTCGCATTCCTGTTCGATGATGGTCAAATAATGGATTCGGCTTTCCTCACTCAATTTCTTCTGCTTTAACGCTTTGCTAAAACCTGAAATCGAAGTTAAAGGCGATTGAATTTCATGCGAGACGTTGGATACGAAATCTTGCCGCATTTGATCCAGCTTCGCAAGCTCTTGTGCCATTTCAGTAAAGCTAACGCTCAAAGCACCAATTTCATCCTTCCGTTTTGTTTGCAGCTCAACATCGAACTTTCCTTTTGCCATAAGCTTTGTTGCTTCTGTCAAACGAAGAATCGGGTGGACGATATAACGGGCAGCGACGATAATAAGAAAACTCCCGAAAAACAAGATAATAATATACATGAGATGAATGGAATTCATGATCTCGTCTTCGATCGGATTCTTCTCCACGGTTACAAATAAACCGTAAGGCTCCCCATTGACCTGAAATGGAAGTCCGATGACCGGAAAATGAGGGACGTGTGCATTCTGGTGCTCACTGGTATCGATATGGCGGACGATATCGCCTGAAAGCACGCGTTCAATTTGAGCAGAATCCATTAGCAAGGATATCTTGTTTCTATCAAGGAGGGGGGTACCGTCCTTATTGTACAGTTGAAGAAGGTTACCCGAAAGGCCAGAAAGGCTTTGCATGAAAGGAATCAAATCGGCGGATGATGTTGTCTGGTAAGAATGTATGATCTTCTCCCCGTTCAGGATGAGCGTTTTTTCTATTAGCTTTTGAATGCGGCCTTCATACAAAAAGGACGAAACAACAAATGCCGTAACCAGGCTCAACATCACAATGCCGACAAAGACAAATACAACGCGGGTATAGAGCGATTTAATCTTTGTACACCTCCAGCCGATAACCCAAGCCGCGAATGGTCACAATGCGGAATTGAGACTCAAATTCGGCAAACCGTTCCCTTAGCCTCTTGATGTGAACATCCACCGTCCGTTCATCCCCTTCATAATCCACGCCCCAAATGTCCTCAATCAAATGTTCCCGCGTAAACAAACTGCCCGGCATAGCTGCCCAGTTTGTAAAGCAGTTCAAATTCTTTCATCGGAATGGTGACGGTCCTCCCGCCGTTGTAGATCACCTGATAACTATTGCGGTCTAAAGAAACGTCACCCAATTGAATCACACTGGAAGTAGAAATACGATACCGCTTGAGCAGCGCCTTCACCCGAAGAACCAGCTCGACCGGGTCGAACGGTTTCGCCAAGTAATCATCCGTTCCAAGCATAAATCCTTTGATTCGATCTGCCGACTGCCCCCTCGCGGTAACCATCAATATCGGTATATCCCCATATTCACGGAGCTTCCGGCATAGGACCCATCCATCCATTTTCGGCATCATAATATCCAAAATCACCAGGTCAACTCGATGATTTTCGGCATACTCCAACGCCTCCGCTCCGTTCGATTTTTCTACGAGCTCAAACCCCTCATCTTCCAAGTACAAACGTATCAATTCCCGGATGTGAGCTTCATCATCTACCACTAATATCCTTGGCAAATTTAATTCTCCCCTTTGATTTCTACCACAAAAGGAAATGCTCTCACTTTTCCATGTTGTTTAAACTCAGCCCATATTTTATAGATGCCCGGCTGCTTGAACTCTGTTTCAAAAACCGGATCCTCATGATTGGCCGGATGAACATGAAGAAACTTCTGTGCAGTTTCATCAAGAATGACAACATGCCCCATCGCTCCCAAATAAGGAGTTAAATTGGTTTTATCGAGATCAAATGCTAACGTTACAGGCTTATTGACATCAAAAGAACTCATATTCAGTGTTACGGTTTCTCCGTCGATATGCTGAGTAAGCGTATTGTCCGGCTTAAGCTCCTCGTTGTTCGTTGATCCGCTTGGAGTGCCGACTACAAACGGAATCGGTTCTGCATGAAATGCTAAATTTTTCGGTTTAATATCAGTAAAGGCTTTATAAAATCCTTCTGGCAGCATATTTCCAATTCTAAACTCGCCATTGCCCGACTGTTCGGGGTGCACGTGATAATACTTCTGCAGACGTTCATCCACAATGATCAGATGAAGAAGCTTCTCATGATTTACTTCTAAATCGTTAACTGGGTTTCCTGCTTTATCCTTCAAAAAAATCTTTATTTCATTTTCATCAGATTGAACAAACGTAATTACCTCGCTATGATCCTCATGCTGTGAATGACTTCCATGTTCATGGCTGCTTCCATCCTCTTCGCCATGATTTTCATCGTATTGATGCTCTTGTACAGATGCAGGTTTTGTATCATCAGCGATAAACTCATCATATATGGTAAAGCCACCTATCATGACTGCCACATAAAGAATTGACGTTATGACCCATTTATCAAATATGACCCATTTACCCATTTCAACCAACCCTCGCAATCATTATTTTGGTCAGTCCGTTGAATGAACTTACGCTATGGACACCATATTGTTTATGCGGAAACCTTTAATCGCGGCGGTAAAATGCCGTGGAAGTGAGGGGAATCCGATTTAGCAGTGGTGTGACTTTCCCCTCCATGCTTCCGCGAAAATTTAAAAAAAGGTGAAGGGCATTTCTATTTCTTCTTCATGATGAACTGTCTGTCAATATAAAAAGCTGCCAACACGGATATGACAACGGTCAAAAGCAGGTTCGCGTAAGTTTCAAGAGGAAACGGGTTGCCTTCAAGATGGATATCATTCGCACGATATTCCATTCGTTTCACCGCATGTCTGGCCGTTTGAAGGTCCTCTTGCCGGGCTAAATCTTCAAGTTGGACTTCGAACATAAATCGATCCGGGGAATCGCTATGGACGAGCTGGAGCTCCGTGGTCTTTCCTCTTTCGTTCCAGTTTTTAACATCCTCCGCAGCCAGCGATTTGGCTTGTGTTCCCGAAACGATCATTTTATCCAATTGCGGGGCATTCGACATCGTGTATCTGGATAGCAGGTTCAAACCGTGTTTCGTCACAATGGGGGCATCCGCGCTTGAAACGGAAAGGACCTTTGTCGTTCCGGTGTCTGAATAGATATCAAATACGGAAGCCAGTGCCATTTCCTCCATACCGTCATACAGCAGCACGCCTGCCTTTTTCTTGTTCCACTGAAAAGCGTTATTCAATACATAGGTTGCATAGCGCAGATCGATGTAAAATGGTTCGACCTTTGGATTTTGAAGGAAGTGATAAGAAGGATAATTCAATTCTTTCGCTATTTTGGCCGCCATCGGATCGCCCAGTTTTTGTGAGATGACATAGAGGACGGCATCGATTCCTGATGAAATACCTGCTGAGGATATCACATGATCATCATTAGTAACATAACGCAGATCCCTTTTCCAGTTCACTTCAGGATATTTCTTTGAAAGAATCCACATCGTTTGCCAGTGAGATGCCGCTGACTTTCCATTTAATAATCCAGTAGCGGCAAGATTGTCCGCGCCCGCGCAAATGCTCAATAAAGTGGTTTCCTTGTGTTGTTGTATCCATTCACGGACGGGTTGATAGCTCTTTTGGTCAAGCATGGTCATGTAAGGGATCGCGATAATGTCAGGACTTTTACCCAGCAGTTCATCCATTTCTTTAAAAGAGTAGTGCGGCACCACATCCAAGCCGCCAGTCAGTGACTTCACCTGATTGTCCGCAGCAACGGCAAACACATTGTATGCGCCAGTCATAGAAAACAATTGATACGGAGTCATGAAATCCAATCCTTCCGTGGTTTCATTCCCCAGCAAGACGGCAACCGTAGGTTTATTGGGATCATATTCGGGTTGCTTTATTCCTTGCAAAGAAGGAACGGGCTCTTGGCGAACCGAACCGTAAAAATCTTTTTGAGAACGAAAATATCCGAACGCTCCGACCCCTCCCACAAACACAACGAAACTACATAAATAAACGACGAAACGCAATAATAACTTCTTCATTTGATTTCCTCCTCGATGATTAAGGTCTTTCATTTACAATACCGGAGTAGGGTATAACGACATGTAAAAACGACCGATTTGACATCATTCTTAGACAGAGGCTCACCATCCCATTTTAACCAACGTAACAATGACAAAAGTCATAGAAACCACGAAAGAAATGGATGTCATGACGATCATTTTTTTATTTTTCCATCCGTCTCTAACGATTTGATAAACCGACCAGAGCAAGGTTCCAAGTGTTAATACAATCATCGCACGCCGAAATAAAATCATGTCTTCCATGCTCAACATGGTGGTTGCGGATCCTCCAATAACCAGAAAGATGAGCGCATGAAACCAGTGTTGGGTAGCTAGAAAAGATATCACCACCGGCAAAAATACGGATACCTTCTTTCCCGGTTTCATCTTATTACAGCAAGCTTTCATTCATTTTTTCCTCCTGTTCATATTTTTAAATTAACTTCGCTATGTATGATACTATAAATCAGATTTGTGAACTCAATATGAACTGAGCCATAGAAATTAAATAAAATGTGCGTTACCCAAGCAAGATCATTTAAAGTGGATTTGGGGAGTTTATGCTATACCCTTCTCTGCCAATTAGCCGGGCAAATAAAAAGACGGATGCCCTGAAACATCCGTCATGAATGATGATCACAGATCAGTCAATGCGGAAACGGACCGCATGAATCCATCATTTAAGAATACTTTCTTTCAAAGTCCATAATATTTAATCATTGAGTAAAATGGAGGTGTAACTATGTCCAATGGATTCGTTATGCGTTCTTTAGACGAAGTCCGGTTTTGGTCACGTATAATGAAGGAACATTCGCTTTTTCTGAAATTAGGGTTTCGTTGCGATGACACCCAGTTAATACATGAGGCGAATCAGTTTTACGCGGTGTTTGAGGAAATTGAAAGAAGGTCAAACGCATTCACATCTGAAACAGACCCTGAAGTAATAAAAAGATTCAATGTAGAAGTGCACAATGCGGCTTCCCGCATATGGGCTTTTAAAAGAAAAGTGTTAGGATTAATTTTAAGCTGCCAACTTCCAGGAGCCAATAACTTTCCATTGTTGGTCGATCACATTAGTAGAGAAGCATTTTACTTTAGAAACCGATTGGAAGAACTGAATACGGGAAGATTAGACCCTTTACCAGATGCAATCATTAATGAAAATGTATTTTTCTTAAGGATAATGGCTGACCATGCAAAATTTATTGGACATTTACTGGACCCCTCTGAACGGCAGTTAGTTGAACAATCACGTAACTTTAGTCATGATTTCGACCAATTGCTCTTTCAAGCCAGAGATTTGGAATCCATGCGACCTCAATCCCAGACAGTTCCTTTACTAGACCAATTCCTTGATCAGAATCGAATTTCCGTTAAATCTCTTCGCGATTTTAAAAAGACTGCTAAAGAATTAATTGAGTCTTGTCGTATAAAGAGTATTATCCATCCCCTGCTGGCAGACCATGTATTTCGGGAAGCTGAGCGATTCCTTTTTATTATAGATATGTTAGAAAGTAGTTTGACAAAAACATCTGCGGGATAAAACATAAAGAGTAATCAACACGATTCAGAACGGGAGCAACCTGTTCGTGGAATTTCCCGGTTATTCGGACTACGGGCACCTTCCAGTCGTCGGCATAGCCGGTCTGACTGTTCTTCGATTGAAGCTTTTGAAACGAACTTTAAGCTTAATGCTCATCCGAATGCTTATCCGGTATACTTTGCAGAAAGCGCTTGCGTAGATGAGTCAGAAGTGACTTCAACGATTTTCAGGTTATTGAAACAAAGGCTTAATCGCATCAGTGCAACTTCGGCCTGCTCACGAGTCATCGGTTCTCCAAGTATTTTACCTTTGTAGCTGATGGCGTAACGCATTCGTTAACCTCCATTATTGAACGGATCCCGGTTCTCCGGGATTTTGTTCTGGTTGACTCTACGTCATTATACGTAGGATTGGCGCAACAAGAATGCATCATCACGGTTGCGCTTCTTGAAACCGGCTTGTACATGTACATACCATCCGATCTGTCCGGATGCGCTCCGGTTCTTCTACATCCCAATCCATCCAATTATAACATGAGAAGTATAGATTAGGGTAATCGCCGGGGAAAATTGGCATATTAAATCCATATCCATTGGAATTATCAGCAGGAGAGTGGATGAATTGCATTTTCGATTTGCCTTAATGATCGGCACGGCGATTGCCGCGGGGCTCGCGCTCCATGCTGTGGAAGGGGCGGCTTTGATCCAGCCGCAGGAACGGATCATGACGTTCGCCGTTCTCAGCGACATCCATGTGCAGAACTGGGACAAACGTGCCCTGCAAACATTCGGACAAGCACTCGACGATCTTCACCATACCGTTCCCCAGGCTGAGGCGCTCATTATCAACGGGGATTTGGGCAACGGGAATCCGGAGGATTACCGTACACTTCGCCAAATGTTGGATAAGCATCCCCATCCGCGGCGGATTTTTTATACTATCGGCAATCATGAGTTTTACCGCATGTGGCATGATCGGCTGGGACGCTGGAGCCCGGACACATTCCCCAACGGGGAGACGGAAGCCGCTGCCAGCCAACGATTTTTGAGTTTTATCGGGGAGCCGAAAGTTTACTATGAACGGGAGGTTAGGGGCTTCCGGTTTCTGTTTCTTGGAACGGAGCGCTATAGACAGTCCGACCCGTCGGTGCAAGAAGATGCTTTTCTATCCGCCGGCCAGTTGCAATGGTTAGAAGCGAAATTAAAGGAAGCCGCCTCCGTCAGGAAACCGATATTCGTCTTCCTGCATCAACCCCTTCCGGATACCGTGTCCGGGAGCGGACGGGAAGGGAGCGGAAGAGGCGTAGTTCAGCATCGGAAGCTCAAGGCGCTGTTGTCTTCCTATCCTCAGGTGCTTCTGTTTTCGGGACATTCCCACCGGGAACTGGCGCAGCCGCGTACCGTCGTGCGCGATCACTTTGTGATGGCGAACAGCTCCTCTGTCCGCGATCCGTCGCACGAAGCCGGACCCTACGCGCCTGAAGCGGGAAAGAGCGAAGGGCTCATCGTTGAAGTGTATCCGGATCGCGTATGTATCCGGGGCCGTGATTTCGGCCATCGGAGCTGGGTGCCGGAGGCGGTCTACACGGTTCAATGAAGTTGGGCTTGATGCAGCAACAGAAGGGCGGAAGGACCGGCTGTCCGGTCCTCCCGGGTTTACTTTTCGACCCACTCACTGCGCAGCGAGAACAGATCCTTGAGATCCTCCGTCGATAACTCGGTGATCCACTGCTCCCCGCTGCCAACGATTTGCTGGCTGAGCTCCATCTTTTTATCGATCATCTCGTCAATGCGCTCCTCCAGCGTGCCCAGCGTGACGAATTTGTGCACCTGCACATGGCGGGTCTGGCCGATCCGGAAAGCCCGGTCGGTCGCTTGATTCTCTACCGCGGGGTTCCACCAGCGGTCAAAGTGAAACACGTGGTTGGCGGCCGTGAGGTTGAGCCCTGTGCCTCCGGCTTTCAGCGAGAGCAGGAAAATGCCTGAATCCGGGGTGTCCGGCTCCGCTTCATTTTGGAATACCTCGATCATCCGGTCACGCTCCGCTTTGGAACTCCCGCCGTGCAGGAACGGGACCTTGCCGCCGAATTCTTCTTCGAACACCCGCTGCAGCAGCAGACCGCTCTCTACAAACTGAGTGAAGATAAGACATTTGTCCCCTTCCTGCCTCAGCTCCTGAACCATCTCCAGCAGCCTTTCGACTTTGTTGGAACGTCCGCGCCATGGCGACCGGGCCGACTCTTTGGCGAGCAATGCGGGATGGTTGCAGATTTGCTTCAGCTTGGTCAGGGCTGTTAAAATCATGCCCCGGCGTTGCATCGGCGAAAGCGTGTCGATGCGCTCGAACATGTCGCGAATGTAGTTTTCATAAAGCGTAGCTTGTTCCGTAGTAAGAGAGACATAGGTTTTATACTCGTATTTTTCCGGCAAATCAAGCTGAATCGAAGGATCCTTCTTCACCCGCCGCAAAAGGAACGGGCGGATGAGCCGCTGTACCTTAGCGATGAGCTCTTGATCCTGGGTTCGTTCGATGGCTCCGACATACCGCTGTGTAAAATCGCGCAGCGTTCCAAGGTAACCGGGGTTCAAAAAATCAAAAATCGACCACAGCTCGGTCAGCCGGTTCTCGATGGGTGTACCAGTCAGAGCGATCCGGTGCCGTCCCGTCAGCTTGCGTATGGATGATGCCTGTTTCGTGTAGGCGTTCTTGATGTTCTGCGCCTCGTCCAGACATATGGATTCCCAATGCAAGGAGGAGAGCTCCGCTTCATCCAAGTGTGCCAGCGTATAAGTCGTCAGCACAAGATCGCTGCCGCGGCAACTTTCGGTGAAACGTTCTCCCTTGGCGCGTCCCGGACCATAGTGCAGATGAACCCGCAGGTCGGGAGCGAAGCGCTGCAGCTCCTTCTGCCAGTTGCCTAGCACCGAGGTGGGGCAAATCAGCAGGGAGGGTGAAGGATCCGTCGTTCCCTCGCTCAGCCGTTTCTCCCGCAGAAGGAGCAGGTAGGTGATCATTTGAATCGTTTTGCCCAGCCCCATATCGTCGGCCAGGCATCCGCCCAGGCCGCATTCCCTCAAGAACATAAGCCACGAAATACCCTCGACCTGATAAGGCCTTAAGGTGCCGCGGAAGCTGTCGGGCGGCTCGGTGAGCGGCGGCCGCTTGGCATGATTCAGAAGATCGACCAGCTCCTGAAGCTGATCGTTGAGCTCGACCTCCATCTTCAAAGAGCGGTGGAATTGCTTGTCTTCCTCGCCGTCGCTCGTACCCAGCAGGTGCAGCTCCAGCACGTCCCGAAAGGACAGGCCCTGCTTCTTCTGCACCTGATGCATTACGCTTTGCAGCTGTGCGAGATGAACGGGATCGAGCTGTACCCACTGGCCGCGGATTTGCACCAGCCTGCGGTTTTGTTCCAGCAGCTCGCGAAATTCTTCTTCCGTCAGCTCGATGTCGCCCAGGGCGATTTTCCAGTCGAACTGCATTAGCTGATTGAGGCCGAACATCGGCTGGGGGCCGGTCCCCACCGACGACTTGATTTTCGCCTTGAGGCGGGGACGCCACTTGCGGATGCGCTCCCACCACGCCGGCAGGAATACGGAGTAGCCTGCCTCCACCAGACGAATGCTGCCATTCACTAGCAGTTCCCAGGCCTCGTCCGGCGTGAGCAGGCTGCGTATGCCTTCCTCGCCTTCGGCGAGAAAGGGGACCATGCGCCGCCACTTGGCGGCATCGCGAACGGCACGTCCGAGGTGTCTGCGCCAAGCCTCGGGCACACCGGCGGCCGCTTCCCCGTCCGTCTCCGCGGTGGCCCAAGCTTTGAGAACCGAAGGGTCCGCCTCGTACTGCACGTTTTGGTCCCCCCGGTCCTGCAGCACGACGCGCAGCGGCCAGGCGCCGCCGGCAGTTGCAGGCTCCTCAAGCTTCAGGCATGTTCGAAAAGGCGTGCCGTCAGACTGCCAGCCAATGGAGATCAGCCAATCCTCCTCGTCCATCCACAGATCGGCGGCCGATTTGCTGCGGGAGAGCAGAGGAAATGAGCGCTCCAGCCGCTCAAGATTTTGACGCATGACCCCGTCTGCATCGATCCAGGCGGGAATGAGCTGGTCCATCCAAAGCTCCGCTGCGGGAGAGGCAGCCAGAGCGGCCGCTTCTTCATCCAGCAATAGCTTCCAGCCGAGCGTCCCGGCTTTCCACTTGGCAAAATCGGGCATAAAGCGGCCTTGCGTCAGCGCCTCTTTGACGGCCGGCGCCAGCCGCATCAGCTCTTCCAGCTCGCGGCTGTAGTTCAGCCGCTGATGCATAACGGTGCTTGGAGCGGCCCAATAGTCCAGCGCCTCCAGCGTCGGAAGCAGCACACCTTCCAGATTCATCCATTCGATGACCTCAATGAACGTGCCGTAGAAGGAAGGAGCATGCCAGGCAAACAACCAGTCCCGCAGGTCGTAAGCGTCGCAGATGCCGCCGTTGTGACGGGTACCCCACAGGAAGAATCCGCCCTGAGGCGCCCATCGCACATTTACGCTGATGCTTCCCGTATCGATCATGGTATCCATTTTCCTTTCCTCAACTCTTCTTGTAATGCGCGAAGGCGAGAGTATTTTACGGCCAGCCGGTAGATGTAATCCTCCCAATCGTTCAGACGGTCCAGCTTTTTATATAGATTGTTCAGCTTTTTGAGCAATTTGGTTGCGGACTTGTAAGCGGTGCGGTTCTTCCCGGCAATGCACCGTTCCACCGCTTGGTGATACAGCGGCAGTACCAGTGCCGGGTTCTGCTTCTCTACGGATTGCAGATCGACGGAGTACAGGTCATTCGGGGAAACGCGGTTGGCCAACTGCAAATCGATCCAGGCTTTATACCGCCGGCCCTTCAGCAGATATGCCGAATAGAAGTTGTACGTGCGCGGCAGCAGCGCTACCATGACGGACACCCATTCCGCATCGTCGGATTGCCGCCCTACGGCTTCCATCCAATACTGGCAAAACTGCCGTAATTCCTCCTGCTGGGCGCGCTGTACCACCGGCAGCAGCCATCGCAGCCATGCCAGCATGCGTTCCCATGCCTGCTCTTTATGGCAGTGGTGCAAATAAAAGAAGAAATCCCGCGCCTCACGTTTGCTGAGCTGCTCCATCTGCCGCCTGGCGGCTTCGTCATCCCCCGCGATGACGGCAAAATGCGCGTCCGCCATCAGCAGCGCATCCTTACGCTTTGGCATCAGGTCCTTTGCTTGCAGCATATGCTGCAGTCGAGTCTGTTCCTCCGCGATCCATGAAGAGAGGTTTGCCATCCGCCACCAAACGCTGCGGTACACGGTGGGCCACGAAACAGGGGACTCCTTCCCGGACAGAGCGGACTCCGAAATCAGATGCAGCGTTTCTTTCCACTCCGCGGAATAGCTTTGCGTCAAGGCTTCCACATCCAGCGTCGGCGTAAGGCGGAGCAGCTCTTCCTGACACTTTCGTCCGATCGTTCTGCACCCGGTTTCAATATAGTAAGAAAGATACGATGCTTTCGTCTCTTGGTAAAACTGCTCGATCTTCCGCATGATGAACAGCAGCAAATGCAGATCATAGAGCTCCTTAAGGGGAGATTTCCAACCCTCGCCGTAGGGGGCAAGCTTTTCTTTGGCCGCGTTGTGGAACAGCTCGATCGAATGCTGCTGAGACAGCGAGAAGCCGTAAAACTGCTGGTCAAAAAAACGCTGCCATTGCACGGGGCTTTGTTCTTCTGTGGGTGGCTCAAGCCGATCCTGCTGACGTTTATCCGCCGTACGGCCGCCTGACCGGATCTGCTGCTGTCGGCTGCGAATCATAATGGCCTGCTTCAGCTGTTGAAGGAGAAGCTCGGGCCGCGCGTAAGAAGCATACAGAGTAAAGACGACCGCAGCAATATGCTCGCAGTTCCTGACGGTTGAACAACTGCATTCGCTTTTACTGAAATGGTCGATGTCGATGACGACCTCGCAATTTGGCTCGAGCACCAAGGCATGCACTTCCACGCCGTGCTTCAGCTCGAGTCCGGCAACACGGCCTTTGTGGAAATATTCCCATCCCCGCTCGAGCCGGTCCAGTTCAAAATCGCTCTGCAGATGCCTTGTCAGCTCGTGTATTCGATTTTTAGGGATCTGCAGCTTGAGCATGTTTCGCCCTCCGCCTGTTTTGTCTATCCTTATAGTGTATCAGATTTTGCATATGAATGCGTAGAAAATTGGTCGAGACCCGAGTTTTTGTTGGTCCGTCACTGGTTGCGGGCACAAGGGATTTGTGAGTACAATGAGGCAAAAGCGAATTTACCGCTGGAAGGACAGGTGGCCATGGGCATTAAATTCGGAAGGGAATACAACGACATCATCAATGATTTTACCGATGCACTGCGGGGAGTGGAAGGCTGCTGCGAATTTCTGGAGATGCCGGCGGACGATTGGGACGCCATGAGCGAGGAGGAACAGAAGGAATGCATGAAGACGTTGGCGGATGATCTGTTCTATGGACTGGGAGTAGAGGCGCAAATGAGCATAGGCGATTGTATGGTCACGCATGACCCCAAACGGCACTTGATCCGCATTGACCAAGGAGAAACGCTTACGACGGTCATCTATTTGGTATAGGAGGGATGGGCATGCACAGGAGATTAACGGAAGAGGAAGTGAAAGTCGGCCTGAACCGGACGGAAGGCTGGGCGTTGGAAGAGAACGGGAAATGGATCGCAAGGAAGTACCGCTTCGCGTCTTTCATGGACGGCATCGGGTTCGTGGATGAAGTGGCCCGGATTGCCGAGGAACTGAACCATCATCCGATGATTTCCATCGATTATCGGCTGGTGACGCTTCGCCTCACCTCGTGGAACGCCGGGGGACTGACGGAGCTTGACTTTACCAGCGCCCGGAGGTACGACGAAGCTTATGCGGGTTTTCGGAAATGAATCTGTTCTCATGCATCCTTATGCGGACCATACCATACAGTGGAACTCTTCCATGCCGGTAGGGGTCATCCGTTGGTAGGTGTCCGTAATGATAAAACCGGCGCGGGTATACACACGGATCGCTCTTTCATTCCAAGTCATCACTTCAAGGTCGATTTGATTTTGCGGAGACAACCGTTGGGCTTCCTGTACAATCGCTCTTACAAAATGAATTCCGTTGCCGCAGCCGCATAAATCGGGACGCATGCCCAGACCCAACCGGGTAACGCCCACCATAGGAAAAAACTGCACAAATCCGCTCAGCTCACCGCTTGCGTCCAGAACGGCACGGTACTGGTTCACTCGAATTTCAGCATCGGCGAATTCCTCTTGATCGGAAAGCATAAGCTCCCATGGCCGGAAATGGTAGGTATGGTATGGCGGAGGATAAACCCAGCTGCAGATGTCGCGGCAGTGCGCCTCCGTGAGCGGGGCAATATAAAAAATCCGGGGCTCGTTGGGTATCACTTTCTTTTCAGCTTCTCCCTTCGGGTGTATACTGTTAATATACAGCATATCACCCCATTAAAGGAAGTGATTGGATCTTGAAGCATGTAGTCAGTCAAGAATGGTTGTTTGAGCACGGCATCCAGGACCATATCGTGATCGCGGACTGCCGCTTTATATTAGGCCAGCCTGAGGCCGGAAAACAAAGCTATGATATCGATCATATTTGCGGAGCGTTTTATTTTGATCTCGAACGTGATTTGTCCGGTCCGAAAGAGAAGCACGGAGGGCGCCATCCGCTTCCCGATCCCGGGGAGCTTGCCGCCAAGCTTGGCCGGGCGGGTATCCACGAGCATTCCGTCGTTGTCGCTTACGACGATCAAGACGGTGCGATGGCCTCGCGGTTTTGGTGGTTGTTGAAATATCTTGGTCATGACGAAGTCTATATTTTGGATAAGGGCTACTCGGCATGGAAGGAAGCGGGGTATCCCGTAACGGAGGAGCTGCCTGTGGAGCAGCAGGCCGTATTCACGCCGAAGGTGCGCAGCGAGATGCTGGTGAATGTGGAGCAGGTGAAGGACCGGTTGAAGCGTCCAGGTACGGTGCTTGTGGATTCTCGCGAAGAGAAACGTTACCTTGGCCTCGAAGAAACGATCGATCCGGTGGCCGGACATATTCCGGGAGCGAAGCAGTATTTCTGGAAAGAAGGATTGCAAGCTTCAGGGGGATGGAAGGATGATTCGGAGCAAAAGGCCAGGTTCGCAGACTTGCGCAACGCCGATGAGCTTATCGTCTATTGCGGCTCCGGTGTGACGGCGTGTCCGAACGTGCTGGCGCTTAGCGAGGCCGGATTCGACAATGTCAAGCTGTACGCAGGCAGCTGGAGTGATTGGATCAGCTATAAGGACAATCCGGTGGCGACAGGAAAAGAGTAGGAAATGGGGTTTCCGTGTCAGACACGGTTGGAGGACTACGATCATTTGCCGTTGGCATGCTGATCCGGTCCTCCTTGTTTTTTCATCCGGGGCTGTGTATGATACACCGGCACTCTTATCTTATATTTCCGATCAAAGCGTCCCTGTCAAAAGCTTTCGCCTTTTCTCTTCACGGTCCTTATCGCTGAGTTTGGGACATGTAAAGCAGTAATTCCCGCATGCTTTTTCCGTTTTGTAGTATAGGCAGCACGCGGCTTTCACCCGGAGTAAACGATCCGGATCAGCAGGAGACTCGACCATTTTAAAATTAAGATCCAGCAGATTGGTTTTTTTCTCGAAAATCCGGGGTCCGATGCGGTGTACCAGAACGGCAAAATCGTCCTTAATCCGGCTTCTCGTCTCTTCATCCTCCGCTTCCCCGATCATCACGTCAATCGTATAATACAGCCGGGTGACCAATTGGGCCCACAGCTGAGCCGTTGGAATGCCGGCGGCTTCGGAGACGGAGGCGATGAGAGGCTTCACCTGCCCGATATACCAATGATGAAAAATCGCACTCAGCCATTCTTCTCTGTTATCGGCAGGGCAGGGCGTGCCGACGCAGGAATCCGCTCTGAAAGCCAGCGCAGGACCATCGGAGTGATGGCGGAGCTGCAGCTCCAATTGATCCAGATGCAGGTTTAAGGCCGCTTGATGGCAAGAAACGGTATACTGCAGAGCAGAACAGACTTGAGCAACCCAAGCGATGAAAAACATGCCGCCTACGTCGATATGCGATCCCTTCAAAGCTTCCGTATAGATGCGAATAAACCGGGACATCTCCTCCGGTCTCAACAGGCTGCCCATATGGAATCGGTATTCTGCTCCGGCGATTCCGGTTTCGGATAGTCCAAACCGCTGTTCAAGCACTTGGTTGACCGGTTCCTGAAGAGTCATGATCCGGCGCTCCTTTCTGGCACATCAGGCGAATGATTTGGGGGACAGTCCCCGGTACCAATGAGAATTATAATCATTATCATTAGGGAAATCAATAGAAATCACAGCATTCGGAACAGATCGGATGCAGGAGGCTTCCGCATGGTTTCTGCAAAATAGAAAGCCCTGCAGGCTTGTCCGTCCGTTTCGTCCGTTTTTGCGAACGATCGGATCGGGCCAAACACTGAGGGCTTCCGAAGCTGCATTGCGAATCCGTTGACCAAATCAATTGGAGTCGGTCATGAGTTGTTTGTACTGCTCGTCCGACAAAATACGCCGGGCTGTCACATAACGATTGGCGTAGTAAGATTCGCTCATTTCAGTAATCGTAACGCCTTTGTTCGTAGCCGAGTGGTAGAACTTGCCGCCTCCCACATATACGCCGACATGAGAAATGCCTTTACCGTCGGTGTTGTAGAACACGAGGTCGCCGGGACGGAGCTGATCTGCGGCTACCCATTGGCCGGCTTGGGCTTGGCCTTTGGAGGAATGGGGAAGTTCTATACCGAACTTGTCGAACACCCAAGAAGTATAGCCGGAGCAATCAAAGCCGTTTGTCGTATTGCCTGCCCATTTGTAAGGCGAGCCTAAACCCGCGTTTACCGCTGCACTTAGTGGGGTTTCAGCAAATGCGCTGCCCACGGAAACACTGCAAAACATAGCTAACGAAAGTGCAAAACCTACAAGCTTCTTCTTCAAAAAAAGTTTCCCCTTCCGGTGCCTACGAGGTTAGCTGAAGGGTTCGGTTGAAGGTTCCCTATGATCACTGACGTTGTTTGTCGAGATCAATTCACCCGGTTATGGATCCCCCGTTTTCCTAAACAGAAATTCGGCAAAATTTTCTTTTTTTTGATTCCGGATAAACATATTCGAGAAAAACTGCACTTTTCCTTCTTTTGTAACAAAATTGACACATTCAAGCGGTTTAAATTGAAAATTTTGTTTAATTGAATCGGGGATATAACAACACAAAGACACCGGTCCATGGCGGACCGGTGCTTCTGCGGTCTTATTAGGATATCAGCTACGCTTTCTCCGTCCAAAGCGCATATTGTGTGCTGATGGCCCATACTTTAATAAACATTTGAACCAGCCGATAGGCTTGTAATCCGATCAGGGCCAGAAAGCCGGCCCAGAAAAACGAGGCCGCCATCACCGCGGCGGACACGGCCAAAGCGATTCCTGTTACGGATAAAGAAATCAGCATAATGGCGGGCAGATGGCGAATCACAAACAGCAGGGTGTAAATGGCCGACCTGCCGTCGGTTTTTCCGATCTGAAGGAACAAAAAGACGAGCTGGAGCACAAACCAATAGGCGATGTAGCCGGCCAGCGCCGGCGCCAGCGCTTTCCCGAAGGAAATATATGAAGTCTGATGCCCGTACAGCTCTATTGTATAAGGAACCAGCCAGTAGAGCGGAGAGAGCAGCAGCGCCAGTTGGATGAAGTAGAGGCCGAAGAAGGGAAGAGACAGCTTTCGAATCCCCTCCACGAACCGGTAGCCTGCGTTCATGTCCCGATGTTGAAGCGAGTAATATACCCCCGCATTAAGCAGCGGATGCACCAGCATTCTTAATCCCAGGAGGCAGATGCCCCACCACAGAAACGGCTCCAGCAGGTCCGTCTTCATGATCTGAAAATGACCTTCGATCCAGAACAGCTGCGAAGCTGTGACGGGCAGGTCGCTCCCCGGATAACGATGGAGAAGGGGGAGGACGACGGATTGAATCAGCTTATACAGCGCGACGCCCCAGATGAGATTGTATATAAAGAGGGTAAAGACGGCAAAAGGCTGCTGCCAGGCCAAGGTCCAGCCTGCTTTGATCCGGTTCCACATATTCCTCGCTCACCTCACCATGCGACCCAGCCAAACAAGGTCTCCAAAATTTTCACAACACTTACGTTCCATCGCACCGACAGCTTCTTATCGACTTCCGTTTTCATAAAGCCGTTGATCCGCTTGTTCTCCAGCACGATAGAGTGCTCCGGGTCTATGGCCGCCCACGACAGCGGAGCCGTGTGATTCAGCTTCATGATGACTTCGCTGTCGGCGCCGTTCCATGTTTTATCGAGTTGTGTTCCATCGGCAAATTGAAAACGGACCGGGACATTTTGGTAGGTGCCTCCAAGCTTGCGCAGCTGCACGCTGTTCTCATAGTAGGTTTGGCCATTTTCTGTCACCTGCTGCACTTTGATGCCGGTTACGGCGTAGTCGACCATCATGCCGTTATAAACGTATTGATCAAAAAACGGCTGCCAACTGGTTTTCGTCACATCTTCTACGACTTGTTGAAAATCCGACGTAGTCGGGTGCTTGAATTTCCAGCGCTGGAAATACGTTCGCATGATCTTGTCCATGGTCTCTGCTCCGACCTGACGTTCCATGGCCTTCAGCACCAGCTTGGCGCGGGTATATACATTCTCGGCATAGTGATGGTGTCCGTCATAGCTCCAGGCATTCTTCAGCAGCGCCGCCGGATTGGTGATGTAGCTCGACTCCACGAGCAGATTCGGGCGAACGCCGTATTCCGCTTCCATTAACTTGTCTTCCACATAAGAGGTAAAGCCTTCGTCGAGCCACGCCTCTTCAAATTCATTGCTGGCGACCATGCCGTAAAAAAATTGGTGGCCGATTTCATGCACCACAACCCGTTCCAGCTCCAGACTCGGGTTCTCTTCGGCTGCTCCCCATGCGGTAATCAGCGTAGGGTATTCCATTCCTCCGGCTCCGTTGCCCTCCTCCGGCGGCACGACGATCGACAGCGTGTTGTAAGGATAACTGCCGTACCACTGAGAGTATCGGGCGAGCGCTTTTTTGGCGGCTGTCATATAACGGGCCTTCAGATGCTCATGCTTCGGATCCAGATACAGCTTGATGCGGACGCCGGGCAGATGAGGAGTGGCGTAGGGTTCTTCATGGTATATAAAATGCGGCGAAGCGGCCCAGGCAAAATCATGCACATCGTCGGAGTAAAACGAGTAGGTTTTCGTTTTGCCGTCATCGGAGACGGGTTTGGTCGGGAAGCCGGTGGCCGCTACCTTATAGGCGGAAGGCACCTTGATTCTAACGTCGAATATGCCAAAGTCCGCGTAAAACTCCGAATTCCCGTGATACTGGTGCAAATTCCAGCCCTCATCTGTCCGGCCGCGGGTGCCTTTGGGCTCGTATACGGCGATTTTGGGAAACCACTGGCCGGCCATCACAAAATCGTTCGCATAGCCCATTCTGGCGAAAACCTGCGGCAGCTTCACGGAAAATTGGGTCAGCAGATCTACACTTCCGCCCGGCATGACGGGCTTTGGAAGCGGTACCCTGATCAGGGTGTTGTCGTCCTTGTTGCCGTCATCCGGCTGGACATACTCCATCCGGTCGATCAGCTCCATCTCGGCTCCGTCAAGCGTTCGAATGGAGCTGACCGTCATGCTGCCAAAGCTGTCTTCCTTGCGGACATCGTCCCGCAGCTTCCCGCCGGATTCCTTCATGAACGTCGTTTTCTTGGACTCGAACGCATTGGGATACAAGTGAAAATAAAGCTCCTGCACCGGGCGACTTCCCGGGTTTTTCCAAGTCATCGACGAGGTGCCTTTAATCAGCTTGCCATCGGCATCCAGTTCTACGTTGAGATGATACTCGACGATGCGGTTGGATAATGGCTTCGGCGCCGGTTTCTCTACAGGCTTGACCGGCAAGCTGGGAGGTGCGGGAGGAGGGGCCGCCGGTTCGTTCACTCGTCCGCTAACCGGCTCCGCATGTGCTGTCGGCAAAAAAATGCCCGTAGATGAGCCGTCCGCTTGTCCCCTGGCTTGAGGCCATGCCGGCGCCTCAACGATGGAGTGCCCCGCGGTTGACCTTATGGGCTTCAGGTTGAGCGGATCCACCCCCCCTTCAGCAGGGAACACGGCAGGGTAAGCGGCTTCGGCGGAAAGCTTCCAACCGGCGGAAGGAGTTCCCGACCGGAAGTCGGACGACAGCAGGGCATTCGTCAGCAGTGTGACACCGCAGGCGAAGATTGTAAGTAAGCCCCATGATACAAGGGGGCTGCCGATTCGTTTTTTCATCCATATTCACCCCGTTGACAAGCATCTACAGCATGTATATGTTTGTGGGACGAGGATTATTTCTGCCTTTTTTCCTTTACGGGTTTTTCCCGGGCATTTGCGTTTGGGAACGGAGCGGCTTCGATTTATTTACATGCTTCGGTACTTTGGCTACAATAATAACGAGTAAGATTGAACTATGCGGAACTTTGAATTATAGGATAGGGATGGTGTGCCTTGTGGATATAAATGAAAAGAAAAAACTGCCTTCACTTAATATTGTCAGCAATAAGGAAACGAAGCACCGCGGCTTTGGCCAAGGCTCGATCGACCTGAGCCAATTATCCTGCGTCATTATTGACGAGGGAGAAGCCTATATCGATCAGGGGGCGCTGCATGCCAAGAGCAAAATAGAAAAAGGGATCAAGTTTACCACGAACAAGGATGAGGTTCCCAATGGACGCCCCTGCTGGATCGTTTGGGTGGCAGTGGATTTCAAGGAGGACGGCAAATACTATGCAGGGGTCACTTCCTGCGAGATGACGGTAGATCCGGAGGCGCGCAAAGGCTGGAAAGTGCTCGCCGATCATGTGAACCGGATGGATTATGCGCTAAAGCGCCGCATTATGCTCGATAATCTCGGGGAACGGGAAAAAGCCGCTCTCAAGAAACTGATGATCGAGAACGACCCCGGCATGTGGGAACGCTCCGAAGCGGAACTCAAAGAAGCGCTTGCGTAAAATTTGTACATTATGTGACGGTCATTGAACGGCCTGACATAACGATGTATACTAATGCCTAGTATATGCACCATATACTAGGACAGCAAAAAGGCAGACCTTTGGTCTGCCTTTTTGTGTTGTGTACGCCCAGCAATGGGCGTCATCTCTAGGGTGAGAGTCCCGAACGGGGGCTGGCGAGCGCCTACCGTTAGCCAAGGGCAAGGATGTCCGCCGCGAGGCGGAATCTGAAGGAAGCCGGAGGCAAAAGCACGGGCCAAGGTACACGAACCCAATTTGAGGCAGTGTTAGTCGGATGAGCCTCCACACCAAGGCAAAATCCAAAGCCGCCAAGGGCTGACGCTGTAGACTTGGGTGGTCGCGGGAAAGGAGAGAGGAAACCGATGCGTTCGCGCGAAGAGCACAGACAGCCGAATATCTCGCAAGAGAGCTTCCGGCAAAGAGCAGCGGTGAAGCCGCAAGGGTATGTCGGGGTGCCGAGTCCTTCGCCGGCACAAGTCGCCCCTTCCTCTCGCGAAGACCAGAACGAACTGCTGGAGAGGGTGCTCGAAAAGGATACCTTCGGCTCGCTTACAAACGAGTCGTCCAAAACGGAGGAGCGCCCGGAGTGGACGGAAGAAGGTACGCCGCAAGGCGGTCCCTTAAGTCCGCTCTTGGCCAACATCCTGCTGGATGACCTAGACAAAGAACTAACCAAACGCGGGTTGCGGTTTGTCCGTTATGGGTGCGAACTCGTCTCCGCGAGCTTCGGGCGCTTGGGGCGCCTGAATGGGCAGCTCTCATGATGGCTAATTCCCGCCGGGGTGCTTGAAAAATGTCCCGGAACACAAACAATGCCCTCCCGGCTTCCTACTGGGAAGCAAGAGGGCTGAGAAGTTTAGTTTGCTTTCTCGTTATCTGGAACTTTGTTAACCTTCGGAACCGCCGTATGCGGACCCGCATGTACGGTGGTATGAGAGGACGGGGGTTAGTCGCCCTCTCCTACTCGATTTGCGCAGCTGCCGGCGGCCTTTCAGCACGGAAGATAACGTCCTTTGGTTGATTATTGGTTGACCAAGTCCAATATAAGATTTATACTAAATCTAAATATAAAATAAAGGAATGAACCCCTATGAATAAAATCAATTTGACTGCACAGCGCAAAGCGGTTCTTGAGGCTGTCCAATATGACGATGGACACCCGACGGCCGCGGAGGTGATGGAGAGACTGAGAGAGCAAGGCCAGCAGTTCGCCTATGCTACGGTTTATAACTCCCTCAAGTATTTGACGGATGTAGGGCTGCTTCGCGAGCTTAAATTGGGAGAAGCGGCAAGCCGTTATGATGCAAGAGTGGACGATCACCATCATATTGTTTGCAAACAGTGCGGACGAGTGGACGAGGTACTGAGTCCGACGCCGGACGAATGGATTACGGCGGTGGAGAAAGCGACGAATTACAAAGTCAGCAATTCCCATGTTGTCTTTGAGGGGGTATGCGGTACATGCGCACAGCACAAAGTGTAAATCTGTTCCAAAATTTCGAGATTACGGATCAAAGCCGATTGCGGGAGGAGGATTCTTGGATGCTGGGGAACGTATGCACCCGTACGCAAAGAGTGATTGTCATCAGCCCGTTTCCGAATCGGTTGGGCGAACTGATTGGCAGGCTGGCTTCGGACTGCTTCGATATTCTGGTGTTCCACCGTTACGATCCCTTGATGATGAAGGAGCTTAACGTAAATACCATCATCTATGATTTGACATCGTCTCAAGACGTGGAGCGGGACGCGCAGCACGCCGTTTCTTTATTTTCGCAATCGCTCCGGCAGCCCCGGCTTCTTTTTTTGGTGAACGGGCAGACGGCGGCAGCTGCTTCAGCAGATTCGGCAGCCGAATTTATCAGCTGGCCTGCCGGCGATATCCGGGAAACCGTGCGGCGCATAAGCGAAGCGGTTCCGGAATCCGGGTTCACGCCCGACGTTTCCTCCGGCCGGAGTGTGTTCAAGGATTTGACGGTCGATTCCAGAAAAATGGCGGTTTACCGGGGGCAGGTACGGCTTGATTTGACGAAAACGGAATATGAGCTTCTGCAGCTTTTCCTTCAATCGGAGGGTGCGGTGCTTTCACGGGAAGATATTTTGAATCAGCTATGGGGGAGCTCGTATTTCGGCGGCAGCAACGTGGTTGACGTTCATGTGAAAAGCTTAAGGAAAAAGCTGGGCGACTCGGCTGGAGAAGCCAAGTACATCTCTACGGTAAGAGGTGTGGGGTACCGGTTGGCGGATGAGTGAGCGGCAGATTCGCCTTCATCATTTTTTCATGTAATTTTCATTTGAATATCATGATTTGGCGGTCAGCGCATGTTATGATCATATCAAGATTTAAACCAAGTCTAAATTTAAATATAAGGAGTTGCTTGATATGCATAACAGACTGACTACCAATCAAGGCGCGCCGGTAGGTGATAACCAGAATTCGAGAACAGCCGGACAACGGGGTCCGACACTGCTGGAGGACTACCATTTGCTCGAAAAGCTGGCTCACTTTGACCGCGAACGTATTCCGGAGCGTGTCGTTCATGCCCGCGGCGCAGGTGCTCACGGGGTATTCCGGACGGAGGCCAGCATGAAGGCGTACACGAAGGCTCACTTCCTGCAGGAGGTGGGGCAGGAGACGCCGGTGTTCGTCCGTTTTTCCACGGTTATCCACGGTACAGGCTCACCGGAAACGGCTCGCGACCCGCGTGGATTTGCTGTCAAGTTTTACACAGAGGAAGGCAACTATGATTTGGTAGGGAACCATCTGCCGGTGTTCTTTATCCGCGATGCGATTAAATTCCCGGACATGGTCCATTCCTTAAAGCCCGCCCCGGACACGAACGTTCAAGATCCGGAGAGGTATTGGGATTTTATGACCTTGTCTCCTGAGTCCACACATATGATGACCTGGGTGTTCTCCGACAACGGGACCCCGGCCAACTATCGGCAAATGAACGGCTTTGGCGTTCACGCCTTCAAGTGGGTGAATGCGGAAGGCAAGGTCATTTATGTTAAATATCATTGGAAGTCGCTTCAGGGTGTCGTGAATTTGTCGGCTGACGAGGCGCGCGAAGTGCAGGGCAGAGACTTTAACCACGCTACCCGGGATTTGTTCGATAACATTGAAAAGGGGAATTTCCCGCAGTGGGAGCTCCATGTTCAGATGATGCCGGTTGAGCATTTGGACCGCTTTGCGTTTGACCCGCTGGATGCGACGAAGGTATGGCCGGAGGATATGTACCCTCTGCACAAGGTCGGCACCATGACGTTGAACCGGAATCCGCAAAACTATTTTGCGGAGGTGGAGCAGTCCGCATTCGCTCCGAGCGCGCTGGTTCCCGGGATCGAGCCGTCGGAAGATAAGCTGCTTCAAGGCAGACTGTTCTCTTATCCGGATACCCAGCGGTACCGTCTGGGCGCCAATTATCTGCAAATTCCGGTCAATTGTCCGTACGCTCCGGTAAGAAATCATCAGCGCGACGGCTTCATGAACGTGAAGCAGGATCCGAGCCCGGTTAACTACGAGCCGAACAGCTTCGAGGAAAGTCCGAAGGAGGCTCCGGAGTATGTGGAAAGCCGTTCGCCGCTTTATGGTGTCGCAGGACGTCAGCGCATCGATAAAACGGACGATTTCACACAGGCGGGCGAACTTTACCGCAGCTTCTCCGATCAGGAGCGCGATCATTTGCTCAGCAATCTGGTCAATGATTTGAAGCAAACCAATGAAAAGATTCAACTCCGTGCCGTATGCAACTTCTTCCGCGCGGACCGGGAGTACGGCATGAGACTTGCGCAAGGACTGGGCCTCGACATCAGCGAATTTATGCCGAAAAACTAGCTTGGAAAAAAATAAATCAAAAGAGGGGGAGAAAATAAGTATGCAGCTAACCTTACACGAAACGCTCAACAGACAAATCGCCAATTGGTCCGTCTTGTTCGTTAAGCTTCATAATTATCATTGGTATGTGAAGGGACAGCAATTTTTTACGCTTCATACCAAATTCGAAGAGCTCTATACGGAAGCGGCGGCACATGTGGATGCTCTCGCCGAACGTCTGCTCTCGCTCGGGGGCCTGCCCGTCGCCACAATGAAGGGCTGCCTGGAGCTGGCTTCCGTCGGGGACGCCACGGGCAAAGAGACTGCCGAACAGATGGTCAAATCGATCGTTGACGATTTTGAGACCATGGTCGGTGAGCTGAAAACGGGGATGAAGCTGGCCGAATCGGAAAAAGACGAAACGACCGGCGATCTGCTCCTCGGCATTCATTCCAGTCTTGAGAAGCATGTGTGGATGTTGAATTCGTTTTTGGGCAAATAAGAGACATGATTGGAGGAAGGGGCGCTTGACGCCCCTCTTTTTCAGCTTCGATGATGGTTCTACGTACGCTTTAGTGAGTTGAAGGC
Source organism: Paenibacillus sp. Pae15 (assembly GCF_024519685.1). Lineage (NCBI taxonomy): Bacteria > Bacillati > Bacillota > Bacilli > Caryophanales > Paenibacillaceae > Paenibacillus > Paenibacillus sp. Pae15. The sequence continues at coordinate 181,599 of NZ_JALJRM010000007.1, forward strand.
TGTCTTGAGAGGCAATCCCCCAAGCGCTTCATGTCGTACTTGCGGCCGGCGTACGCAGCCCGCTTGCTTCCCATTCTGCTCCCGGTGCTAGCTGTTCCACCAACGCTTCAGGTCTTCCCACCACGTGCCGTTTTGTTTTCTTTTCGCCGGTTCGGAATTCTGGTCTCCGTCATTCCGGGCCGGCTGCTGCGTGCAGTATTCCGTTGGCTCCGTGCCTTGAACGAACGCTTCCATCCGTGAATCGGGACAGCTCTCGTTGGCCAGCTTGCCGGTCGCCGGATCGATGTAGACATTCACGACGCCTTCGGGGATCGGGAACAGCTTCGGGGGCACAGACTCCAGCGTCCGTTCCGTGAACTCGGCGAAGATCGGCGCCGCGAGGTGAGATTCGACCGCGCTGATGTTGCGGTCCTTATCATAGCCGACCCATACGGCCGTCGACAGCTCCGGCGTGTAGCCGACAAGCCATGCGTCCGTATTCGTCGTGCCGGTTTTGCCGGCAACGGGGCGCTTCAGCACGCTTGATACACGGCTGCCCGTGCCGCCTTGGTCGAAGACGCCCTCCATCAGCTTGGTCAGCACGTAGGTGTACGCGGGCTCAATGACCGTCTCCTGCTTTGGCGCGGCCTCATAGAGCACGCGTCCGCGCCGGTCTTCAATGCGCAGAATCGCTGTCGGCTCGACGCGAACGCCTTGCCCGGCCAAGATGCCGAAGGCTGAAGCCATTTCGAACGGGCTGACCGGAAAAGTGCCGAGCGCCAAAGACGGCATCGGCTTCATCGGACTTGTGATGCCCATCCGTCTTGCCATCTCAATGACGCGTTCGGGTCCTGTTTCCAACACCGTATGCACTGCAAAAATATTGTCTGATTTGGCAATCGCCGTACGCAAATCAATCCAGTCGAAGTATTTATTGCCAAAATTGCTGGGCGTGTAGGTTTGCCGTCCCTGATCGTAGGTGAATGTCGTCGGTTCGCTGAGATACCGGGTGACCGGTGAAAAATGCTTTTCCTTCAACGCCGTTAAATACACGATCGGCTTGAAAGACGACCCCGGCTGCCGCGTATTCGCGAACACGCGGTTATATTGGTTCTCCCCGTAATTGCGCCCGCCGACCATCGCCTTGACATAACCGTTGCGGGGATCGATCGCGACAAGAGCCGTCTGAATCTCTGGGAAGTCCTTCAGCTGCTCCGTGACGACGTCTTCCGCAATCTTTTGCGCTTTCAGATCCAGGGATGTATAGATGCGAAGTCCGCTTTCCTCGAACTCTTTTTCCTCCATACCGAGCAATTCTGTGCCCAGCCTCCGCACATAGTCGTGAAAATAAGGCGCCGTCACAGGCTTTTTATTTGCCAGCGGCAGGATGTTCAGCTTTTCCCGCGCCGCTTCATCCGCCTGCTTCTGCGTAATATAGCCGGCCTCGACCATGGTTTGCAGCACCGTTTTTTGCCGGTTCATCGCATTTTGCAAATCATAATAGGGGGAATAATAACGCGGGCCCTTCGGTATCCCTGCCAGCAGGGCGCTTTCGGCAAGGGACAGCTCGGATGCGTTCTTGCCGAAAAACAGCTGGGAAGCCGCTTGAATGCCGTATGTAGAGTGCCCGTAATAAATTTGGTTCAAATATTGCTCCAAAATTTGATCCTTGCTCATTTGAAGCTCCATTTGTACGGCATAGTAGGTTTCCTTGATTTTGCGCGTCCATGTTCTCTCATGTGTTAAATACAGGTTCCGCGCCAGCTGTTGGGTAATGGTGCCTGCTCCCTGGACCTTGGACATATGCTGCAGGTTTACCCAGGCGGCCCTGGCTATGCCTTTGGGATCGAAGCCGAAGTGGCCGTAAAAGTTCCGGTCCTCAATCGCCAGCGTCGCTTCAATTACCTTCGGGGACATCTCCTTCAGGGAAATCATCTGGCGGTTTTTGCTCCCGCCGTACGCTTCGATCATGGTGCCGTGCACATCGTACATTTCGGAAGCCATCGCCATTTTCGATACGGGAAGCGACTGCGAACGCATGAACAGTATGAGAACCAGCAAAGCGGCTGCGCTCAACATCAGACAAGTAAAAGAAAATGATATCCACTTCTTCAATCGTTTCCCCAAGCGTTCCAAGGGATCGGTTTCTGCGGCCGTCCGTTTACTCCGCTCTTCGCTCATGTCATTCGCTCCTTTCCCGGGAAAATAAGTTCTATTATCCAGTATGGAAAAACATAGAAAACCCTATTCATGCGAATGTAACAGAAACGTTAAATTTTTTTAAAAATCGTTCGGATTCCCGGCGTTCGTATTTGCATTTTCGGGTAGATCCACTATAATACAATTTGACATGCAAGAGACCGGCTGAAACATACCAAAATAACAGTTGTCCGCCCGTCCTGCGGTTTCTCCATTGGGATGGAAGCCGATGAATATGCGCTTTTGCGAAAGGTGGAATTACATATGGAATTATGGTACACAGAAAAACAAACCGATAACTTCGGCATTACGGCAAAAATCAGCAAGACTCACGTTACGGAGAAAACGGATTTTCAAGATCTTGCGATGATCGAAACGGCCGAATGGGGCACGATGCTCGTGTTGGACGGAATGGTCATGACTACCGTGAAGGACGAGTTCGTTTATCATGAGATGGTGGCGCATCCGGCGCTCAATACGCATCCGAATCCGAAACATGTTCTGGTCGTCGGCGGCGGCGACGGCGGCGTCATCCGCGAAGTGCTGAAGCATCCGGAAGTGGAAAAAGCGGTTCTCGTTGAAATCGACGGCAAAGTCATCGAGTATTCCAAGAAGTATCTGCCTTCGATCGCCGGCGCACTGGACAACCCGCGCGTAGAAGTGATCGTGAACGACGGCTACATGCATATTCACGACCATAAGAACACCTATGATGTGATCATGGTGGACTCCACCGAGCCGGTTGGCCCGGCCGTATCGCTGTTTACACAAGGGTTTTATAAAGGAATTTACGATGCGCTCAAGGAAGACGGTATTTTTGTTGCGCAAACGGACAACCCTTGGTTCAAGGCGGACCTGATCCAAAGCGTCAATCGCGACGTAAAAGAGATTTTCCCGATTGTGCGCGTATACTGTGCCAATATTCCGACTTACCCGAGCGGCCTCTGGACGTTCACAATGGGCAGTAAAAAATATGATCCGCTTGCTGTCGATGAAACGAAGATTCCGGAGATCGATACGAAATATTACACTCCGCGCCTGCATAAAGCGGCCTTCGCGCTCCCGAAGTTTGTGGAAGATTTAACGAAGTAACCGCCAAACCAAGGAGGTCTGAATCTATGAAACTCGATCAAAAATATTCCGGTAACGTCTTTATTCTCAGCTCGGACGACTATGCGGCGTCCCGGGCGGTCATCTACGGCATGCCGATGGACTATACGGTCAGCTTCCGTCCCGGTTCCCGGTTCGGCCCTTCGCGCATTCGCGAGGTGTCGATCGGTCTGGAGGAGTACAGTCCGTATTTGGATAAAAGCCTTGAAGATATCACTTATTTTGATGCAGGGGACCTCCTGCTTCCATTCGGTAACGCGGGACGCAGCCTGGAGATCATCGGCGAGTATGTGCGCGGTCTGCTGGCTGACGGTAAATTTCCGCTTGGCCTCGGCGGCGAGCATCTCGTATCCTGGCCTGTCATCCGGGAAGTGTACGCCAAGTACCCGGATCTCGCTTTGATTCACATCGACGCCCATGCCGATCTGCGCGAGCAGTACGAAGGCGAGCCGCTGTCCCACTCGACGCCGATCCGCAAAGCGGCTGCACTGATGGGCGGCAGGAACATTTATCAGTTCGGCATCCGCTCGGGCTCCCGTGAGGAGTTCCGGTTCGGCCGCGAAAACATTAATTTCTACCCGTTCGAGGTGCTTGAGCCGCTGAAGAAAGTGCTGCCGGAGCTTGCCGGACGTCCTGTCTATTTGACGATCGACATTGATGTGTTGGATCCGATGTGCGCCCCGGGCACGGGAACCGCGGAAGCGGGCGGCATTACGTCGAAGGAGCTGCTTGCCGCGATTCACGCGATGGCCGCTTCGGAGCTGAATTTCGTCGGCGCCGACATCGTCGAGGTTGCCCCGGCTTACGATCCGACGGAGCAAACCCAGATCGTCGCCAGCAAGCTGATCCGCGAAATGCTGCTCGGCTTGGTGAAATAACATCCAGATGAATAAAACCGGTCTTTTCGTCTTACTTTCAGGCGAAGGGCCGGTTTTTTGTCTGATGTATGCTGGGGCCCCGGCCTGCTTAAGCTTGGCGCAGCGTGAGCACCGTAAGCTCCGGGCGGCACAGGAAGCGGATGGGGTGCTGAGAGACGCCGATGCCCCGGTTTACGTATAATTGCAGCTTGTGATCGCCGATCGTGTATCCGCCGATCACATACTTCTTGCCGTACTTGGGGGTCACGACATGCCCCAGCAGCGGGATCCGTACTTGGCCGCCGTGGGTATGGCCCGACAGCTGTAAATCCACCTGGTGGTCAACGGCGACGTCGGCAAAGTCGGGGCAGTGCGCCAGCAGCATGACGAAGTCTTTCGGCTTGGCCAGGCGTGTCGCCTCTTTCACATCGGGTTTCCCCATCCACATGTCTTCTACGCCCGCGATCCACATCGTGCTTCCTCCGTGTTGTACGGCCGCCAAATCATTTCGAAGCATGCGGAATCCGCCCTCGGTCAGGAGCCCGGCTACTTCGGCGGATTCATTGAAATAATCATGGTTTCCGAGCACTGAAAACTTGCCGAGCGCCGCCTTCATGTTCGCCAAGGCCTCCGCATAACGTACCCCGTCCTTGCCGATCTCGTAATCGACCAAATCGCCGGTGAAGCAGATGATATCAGGCTGGAGTCCGTTGATCGTTTCCGCCAGCCGGAACAGCTCATCCGTATCGTAATGGAAGCCCAGATGGACATCGCTGAATTGGACAATTCGGATGCCGTCCATTCCCTGAGGCAATCTCGGCAAAGACAGCGTGACTTTGTTCACTTCAAGCCAGCGGCGTTCGGCATATCGGGCATATCCATAGGCGGTCGGCGGTAGGGCTATGATACCTGTTGCTGTTAGGGCCGCCTTCTTGAGGAATGTTCTTCGGGATAGTTTTCTTTTCGCCTTCCTTGTGCTCAAATCCATGAATGAACACATCCTCCGGGAATTATGGAATCAACATGCGAAAGCAGATACAAAAGTATCGCTTTAACCCTATTTGACGTAAAATAAACGGAGCAGGTTTCAAAAGCAGTAATTACGGGAGAGGATCGTTGAGATGACGGACAAGCACACATCGGCAGCCCACAGGCGCCGGGTCGACATTATATTAGAAAGCTTTGCCGCGGGAGAACGCATCGTGCGGCGTATGGATGGGGACTTGTTTCTGAAAGGGGAACAGGTGTACGTTCGTTACGATGAACCGCCCGAAGCGGAAATGGGCCGAACCGTTACTATGGTCAAGGCAGGACAAGGAGAGCTGCGCATCGTACGTCATGGCGATATTCGGCTTGAACAAACCTTTATCCCCGGGAAGCGGCATACAGGGTACTTGCAAACCCCGCAAGGCCGAATCGAACTGGAAACGGAAACCCTCAGTCTGGATGTACGGCAGGAAGGCCCGCCGGACAGCTTGGACGACATAAGCGCTCCGGGCGGTCCGCTGACCATTGCCTGGAGCTATAAGCTGTCTGTGATGGGCGAAGATGGCGGGGAATACCGTCTCTTGCTTCGTGCCGTACCGCAGAAGGATTCGGATCCCGGATCCGGCCGGGCCTGCTGACCTGTCAGGATGATTTGTCTACGGCCTGTACCGCGCGGAAGGCATGAATTTCTTTCACGCTGCTGATTTTTTTCCCGGATTTGATAATAAATCGGGCGTTTTTCCTTAAAATTCTCTTTACGGCGAGCGGCCTCAGTCCCGGTCGCCGCGCAAGCATGAGGGCGATCACGCCCGACACGTGCGAGGTCGCCATCGAAGTGCCGCTCAGCTCGTGGTATTTGCCTCGCGGCCAGGTGGAATAGATTTTCTCGCCGGGAGCATAAATATCAATTTGTTTGCCTACATTGCTAAAAGGTGCAATTCGTCCTTTGCGCGTTGTGGCGCCGACGGCAATAACCTGCCGAAGCCGCGCAGGGTAGTCGACTTCCGCTTGCTTGCCTTCGTTGCCTGAAGAGGCGACGATGATGACGCCCGCCCGGTAAGCGCTGAGGACGGCAGCCTCCAACGCTCTGCTGTACGTTTTCATGCCGAAGCTCATGTTAATCAGTTGAATGCCGTTCGAGACGCACCATTCAATCCCGCTGACAATGTCCGAGACGAAGGCACCCCCTTGGTGATCGAACGCTTTTACCGGATGAATGAGCGCGCCGGGCGCTACGCCGATCATTCCTTTGTTCTGGGTATAAGCGGCAATGGTTCCTGCGATATGCGTCCCATGGCCGTTATCGTCTATAGGAAGCAAATGGCGGTTCAAAATATTCACGCCCCGGGAGAGGCAATGGCGAAGATCGGGATGGGAATAATCCGCTCCGGTATCGATGATGCCGATGCGGACTCGTTCGCCCCGGGATTTCCTCCAGGTCTGGGGTGCGCGGATATGCTTTATTCCCCAAGGAATGACTGTTTTCTCGGCTGACCTGCCGCCTTCGGAGGGCGATAACGTTCTGGCCATAGACATATTCCAAAAGCTGTGTACTTTTGCGCGGTTGTCTTCTTCGACAAAATGGATAAAAGGAACGGAACTGAGCTTTTCCGTCGAACGCAAAGTACACGAGATACCGCGAATCAGCCTGAGCGGCTGAATGTGTCGAAGCAGGGGCAGGGATTTGCGCTGCCGGCTGATGAGCCGGGCAAAAGCAGCGTAATCGCGCCCATGAGCAAAGCGGATAATATGCCGCTTCTCGGCGTTCTTCGAATCGACCACCGCCTCATGAAGCCACGCAACAAATGCTGAAGGATTCATAATCTTCCTCCCCCCCTTTAGCTGGCGAGCGTTCCTTAGTTATCGTATGTAGGAGGGTATACTCCCGTATGAGCGCATAACCTTATGCCAAATAAATAGGTTGTAGGCATGTGTCAAAGCGCATGGGGCTACATACGATATCAAGGGGGAGTGTCTGGTGTTCCCTCTTCTAGGGTCAGAGGAGCAAGGGAAGGCTCAAGAGTCCGGCTTTGGTCCTTTGGGGATACAGTCAGGAACGAAGGATTCCGCCTAATGGGCCGTCCGGCACAGGATCGGGTTACGGCATACGGCGTAATCCTTCGTTTCATTTCGCTAAAACCCCGTCAACCAGTTGCATTTTTGGATAAAATAAGGTTTACTAATTGAAGATAGTGGATATTGTAGTGATAAAGTTGCCGACTGTGAGCGGCCACGCTTCTCTGTAACAGTTGCAAGCGCATATAAATGTCGGAAAGGATGTGCCCCGAAATGAGTGCTCAGAACCTGCTTAAAATCGGTACGGAGCAAGCCAAGGAAATGCCTATGGTGGATCTCGCCTTTGAATTGCTGAAGGCGGCGAATACGCCGTTTTACTATCGGGATCTGATGATGGAAATCGCCAAAATAAAAGGTCTGTCCGATGACGAGGTAATGCAGGTCATCGCCCAGCTATATACCGAGATCAACATTGACGGTCGTTTTGCATGTGTAGGCACCAACCTGTGGGGCCTGAAGCGTTGGTATCCCGTGGAGAAATCCGAGGATGCTGTGGGCAGCGGCAAACGTCCGCGCATCATTAACGATGAAGACGATGACTTGGATGATGAGGATTTGTTCGCTGAAGAAGAAGATACGTTTGCTGAAGAAGACTATGACAGCTACGATTCTCCTCGCGACGACTACGATTCGGAGGATGAGGTGGAGGAAGAGACCGAATTCTTCGAAGAAGAGGAGGCTGACGAAGAAGTCCTTGATGAAGTGGAACTTGATGAGGAAGTTTCCGATCTGGAGGATGACCTCGACGATCTGGAAGAAGATTTCGAAAGTGCAGACGACGATAAAAATGACAAATAATAGCTGCGCCTCCTTTCTCCTTGACAGGTTGACCCGATCAGAGTAAACTATTTTCTGGGCTTTGGATGAACATTACGGACCATGAGGTCCTTTTGGATAAAAGTGCCCCGCCGGAGCGGGGGCTTTTTCTTTTTTTTAGGCAAGCTAAACTTGGGAGGTATTACATAATGACAAAGTATATTTTCGTGACCGGAGGCGTTGTTTCTTCGCTTGGTAAAGGCATTACGGCGGCGTCGCTCGGAAGATTGCTCAAGAACCGCGGGCTAAAGGTCACGATTCAGAAATTCGATCCGTATATTAACGTCGACCCGGGAACAATGAGTCCTTATCAGCATGGGGAAGTATTCGTAACGGACGATGGTGCGGAGACAGACCTCGACCTTGGCCATTATGAACGTTTCATCGATATCAATCTGTCCAAGAACAGCAACGTCACGACAGGCAAAGTGTACTCCTCCGTCATCGCAAAAGAACGCCGCGGAGAATATTTGGGCGGCACGGTGCAAGTCATCCCTCACATCACAAACGAGATCAAGGAGCGGGTGTTCCGGGCCGGGCGCGAAGCCCAATCGGATGTAGTTATCACAGAGATCGGGGGTACGGTAGGCGATATCGAGAGCCTCCCGTTCCTCGAAGCCATTCGTCAAATAAAAAGCGACATCGGCCGGGATAACGTGATGTATATTCACGTCACACTGATTCCGTATCTGAAGGCGGCAGGAGAGGTCAAAACAAAGCCGACTCAACACAGCGTAAAAGAACTCCGCGGCATCGGCATTCAACCTCAAGTTATCGTCTGCCGCACGGAGCACCCGCTGGCTGAAGACATGAAGCGGAAGCTGGCGTTGTTCTGTGATATCGACCCGGGCGCCGTTATCGAAGCGCGCGATGCAGAAACGTTATATGAGGTTCCGATGATGTTTCGCGAGCAGGGGCTTGACGACATCGTGGTGAATCATTTGAAGCTGTCCGCGAACGAGCCGGATATGACGGAATGGGAAAACCTGATCAAACGCGTTAAATCGCCTAAAGAAACGACCGAAATCGCCATTGTCGGTAAATACGTAGCGCTTCATGACGCTTATCTGAGCATTGTCGAGGCGCTGGGCCATGCCGGTATCGATTGCAACACCGAAGTGAAAATCCGCTGGGTGAATGCGGAAGAAGTGTACGACCACAACGTCGGCGAGCTGTTGGGCGGCGTTCAGGGAATTCTGGTTCCCGGCGGTTTTGGAGACCGCGGCATCGAGGGCAAAGTGACGGCGATTCGTTATGCCCGCGAGAACAAAATTCCGTTCTTCGGCATCTGTCTCGGCATGCAGGTGGCCGTCGTCGAGTATGCCCGTTCGGTGCTCAAGCTTGAGGGTGCGAACAGCTCGGAAATTCACCCTACGACGCCTTATCCGGTCATCGATCTGCTGCCTGAGCAGAAGGATATTGAGGATTTGGGCGGAACGATGCGGCTTGGATTGTATCCTTGCAAGCTCAAAGAAGGATCGCTCGCGATGCGCTGCTATGGTGACGAGCTTGTATACGAACGTCATCGTCACCGGTACGAGTTTAATAATGAATACCGTGAAACGCTTGAAGCCGCAGGCCTGCATATTTCGGGAACCAGTCCTGACGGCCGCTTGGTGGAAATCATTGAATGTCCGGACCACCCTTGGTTTTTGGCGGTGCAGTTCCATCCGGAGTTTACTTCGAGACCGAACCGTCCGCAGCCGCTGTTTAAGCATTTTGTACAAGCGGCTTACACTCACGGGCGATAATCTTGATATGTCGGGAGTGCCCTGCTTTCCGTAATGGATAGGCAGACAGCCGAATAACGATAGCCTTCGACTCGGAGAAACGGACGGAGGCTGTAATGTCTGCTTAATTTGTAAAACTTTTCAAAATTTTTTGGTGGAGACAGCAGGAATCGCGTTTCCGGTATAGAATATTTTGTTAGGTGTACAAATCAGGACGGAATTTCCCAAATGCATTGGGAAAACGAAAATGGGAGGGTACTCACTTGAAGAAGAAACTGCTCATCGTTGATGACCAGAATGGTATCCGTATATTGCTGATGGAGGTATTCAGCAGTGAAGGGTACGAGACATATCAGGCATCCAATGGTAAGTTGGCGCTTGAGATCGTAAGAAACGTGTCGCCCGATCTTGTTCTTTTGGATATGAAGATTCCCGGAATGGACGGTCTTGATATCTTGAAGCACATCAAGAGCATTGACGCTTCGATTAAAGTCATCATGATGACGGCTTACGGGGAGCTGGACATGATTAAAGAAGCTACTGATCTTGGAGCGATTATGCACTTTACGAAGCCGTTCGATATCGATGAGCTCCGTCAAGCCGTTAATCAGCATCTTCGTTCCTCGAATAACAGTTCATACGCCGTGGGATCCTGAAAAGGGTCTCTTTTTTTAAAATACAAGATTAGACAAGTCCACTGCGGAGGAAACTAAATCTGCAGGAATAGATGTTCCAAACCTCGGATGTTTCTTCACCGAAAGCCTTCTTCCGTATGCCGATCATCGTATGGCCTATTGCTGATATCACTGCGTTTGTTCCCGTTTTCATACCGTTCATACGCTGAGGGAGCCGGGTCACGGGATTCTCGTTTGTCCATTTGTATGGTATAATGGGCCAGTATGACTTTAGAACGGTATACAAGCCGGAAAGTTCAAATTATACTTAGAAGGAGAGAAATACTATGCCACTTGTTTCCATGAATGAATTTTTACCTAAAGCCAAGGCAAATAAATTTGCCGTAGGCCAGTTTAACATGAATAATCTGGAATTCGCTCAAGCGATTACGGAGGCGGCTGAAGAATTAAAATCGCCTTTCATTTTTGGCGTTTCCGAAGGCGCCCTGAAATATATGGGGATCGAATATACAGTGGCATTGGCTGAAGCTGCAGCGAAGAAATCGGGACTTCCCATCGCGCTGCATTTGGATCACGGCAGCAGCTTTGAAGTAGCCATGAAATGTATCCGTGCAGGCTTCAGCTCCGTTATGTTTGATGGTTCGCACTATTCATTTGAGGAAAATATTCGTTTGACCAAAGAAGTGGTGAAAGCAGCTCATGCGATGGGGGTATCCGTTGAAGGAGAGCTTGGGACCATCGGCGGTGTAGAAGACGATATCAGTGTGGATGAGGCTGACGCTGCTTTGGCTAAACCGGAAGAAGCGATCCGTTTTTACGAGGAAACCGGTGTCGATTGCTTGGCCATTGCCGTAGGTACGGCACACGGAATGTACGCGGGAGAGCCGAATATCCGCTTTGACATCATCGACAAGGTGGCGAGCGCGATTCCGGTACCGGTTGTACTGCACGGCGGCTCCGGCGTTCCGGATGAGATGATTCGCAAAGCCATTGCTGCAGGTGTAGGCAAGATCAATGTCAACACCGAGAATCAGGTGGCTTGTACGCAAACGATCCGCGAAGTGCTGAACAAAGACGCAAAAGTGTACGATCCTCGTAAATACCTCACTCCTGCTCGCAAGGCCATGGTTGAAGTGGTCAAATCCAAAATCCAGCTGTTCGGAAGTGCCAACCAAGCTTAAGGATACAGCGGGAAATACACTGGTTTAGGTGTGTTTCCCTTCTGTTTTTTTACCCTTATCAGTGTATTTGCTTGATCACCTTACATGTGGTGAAGTAGGAGGAAAAACAACGAAATGGAAAAACTGATGATTGCCGGCGGGCGCCCGCTGCGGGGAACGGTCCAAATCAGCGGAGCCAAGAATAGCGCGATCGCGCTTATACCGGCTGCCATTTTATCGGAATCCGCCGTAACGCTTGACAATTTGCCTGAATTGAGTGACGTTGCGATTTATACGGAGATTCTGGAGGAACTTGGCGCAACGGTCGACTGGAATCATGATAGAATGGTCATCGATCCAAGTCGGCTGATTTCCAGGCCGATGCCTAACGGTAATGTTAAAAAACTTAGAGCATCATATTATTTAATGGGAGCACTGTTGGGTCGATTTCGGGAAGCGACGATCGGCATGCCTGGGGGCTGTAATTTTGAACCGCGGCCAATCGACCAGCATATCAAAGGCTTTGAAGCATTGGGGGCATCGGTTACGAACGAAAATGGGGCTCTGCATATCAAGGCAAAGGAACTGCACGGAGCCAAAATATATCTGGATGTCGTCAGCGTAGGGGCGACGATCAATATCATGCTGGCGGCATCGCGTGCCAAAGGCGTTACAACGATTGAAAATGCGGCAAAAGAGCCTGAAATTATAGACGTAGCGACACTTTTGAACTCGATGGGAGCTAAAATCAAAGGCGCAGGGACCGAGACGATACGGATTGAAGGCGTGGATGCGCTTTACGGCTGCAGGCACTCCATTATTCCGGACCGGATTCAGGCGGGAACTTATATGATTGCCGCCGCTGCGACACGTGGCGACGTCATTGTGGACAACGTCATTCCTAAGCATTTGGAGGCCATTACGGCCAAATTGCAGGAGATGGGCGTGCATATTTACGAAATGGACGAATCGATTCGCGTCGTAGGACAGACGGATTATGAAAGTGTTGATGTCAAGGCGCTGGTATATCCGGGCTTTGCAACGGATCTTCAGTCTCCTATGAGCAGTCTGCTTACGCAAACCAAGGGTGTCAGCATTCTGACGGACTATGTGTACAGCAACCGATTCAAGCATATCCCTGAACTCCATCGCATGGGCGCGCGTATTAAAGTAGAAGGACGATCGGCCATTATCGAAGGAGGCCCGCTTACGGCGGCCAAGGTGAAAGCGACCGATCTTCGCGCAGGAGCAGCGCTTGTGATCGCCGGGCTGATCGTTCCGGACGGCATTACAGAGATCACCGGCGTGGAGTATATCGATCGGGGCTACGATCATCTCGTGACCAATCTATCAAATCTGGGGGCCGAAGTTTGGCGGCAGCACGAATGAAGAAGCGGTATACTTTTCTTTCAAATTGGGTATGGCTATAATAGATCATTTGCAAAGTTTGAAAATTTAATAGTTTGGTGGTTGGATATGTATGGATATGCATCTGGCGCAATTGGAAGCGCTGAAGCTCACGGAATTATACAAGCTGGCTAAAAAGCATCAAATTCCGTATTACGGGCAGATGAAAAAAAAGGAACTTATTTTTGCGATTTTACGTGCTCAGGCCGAGCAAAGCGGCTTGATGTTTATGCAGGGCGTGCTGGACGTCCTACAGGAAGGGTTCGGATTTCTACGTCCGATCAACTATTTGCCCAGCAGTGAGGATATTTATATTTCCGCTTCTCAGATTCGCAGATTTGATCTTCGCTCCGGCGACATGGTTTCAGGGAAGTGCCGGCCTCCCAAAGAGAACGAACGGTATTTTGGTTTGCTGCACGTGGAAGCCGTGAACGGCGAGGATCCGGAAACAGCGGCGGAACGCCTTCACTTCCCGGCGTTGACACCTCTTTATCCGCAAAAGAGACTAATCTTGGAAACCTCCCCTACCAAACTTTCTACCCGATTGATGGATCTGTTAACTCCCGTAGGTTTTGGACAGCGGGGATTGATCGTTGCTCCTCCGAAAGCAGGAAAAACGCTGCTGCTTAAAGAAATTGCCAACAGCATCTCAACGAATCATCCGGATGTAGAGCTGTTCGTGCTTCTGATTGACGAGCGTCCAGAGGAAGTGACGGATATGCAGCGTTCGGTAAAAGGCGAAGTCATCGCATCTACGTTTGACGAGGTTCCGGAAAACCATATCAAGGTGGCCGAACTGGTGCTCGAGCGCGCCCAGAGGCTGGTAGAGCACAAGAAAGACGTTGTCATTCTGCTTGACAGCATTACGCGTCTGGCTCGCGCCTATAACCTTGTCGTTCCGCCGACAGGACGTACGCTTTCCGGGGGGATTGACCCCGGCGCATTCCACCGCCCGAAGCGTTTTTTCGGCGCTGCCCGCAACATCGAGGAAGGCGGCAGCCTGACCATTCTCGCTACTGCGCTTATTGAGACGGGTTCGCGCATGGATGACGTCATCTATGAAGAGTTTAAGGGGACCGGTAATTTGGAGCTGCACCTTGACCGTAAGCTGGCGGAACGTCGGATTTTCCCGGCGATCGACATTCGCCGCTCCGGAACGCGCCGCGAAGAGATGCTCCTGACCAAAGAGGAGCTTGATAAAGTGTGGGCGATCCGCAAAGGCATGAATGATTCCCACGATTATATTGAAGCTTTCTTTAAGAGGTTTGGCGAAACAAAAACAAATCAAGAGTTTCTGGAAACGCTGGAGCCTAACGGAGGCGGTCCTCAATCCGGCGGCAGTGGCGGTGCTTCCCGGCGGGTTAAGCATTCCGTCTCGTAGGAGGGTAGGTTCATGAATTTGGTTTATGCCGATCGTGATGGCAACGTCTACGATCATCCGGATTTTACGGGTCTTGGACGCAGCGGCGATACGGTGATGGAGATGCTGGAAGAAGAGCTCATTCCGCTGCCGGAAGGAGCCACCCTCGTCAGTTTGCCGGACACTCGCCCCATCGGCATCCACGTGCGAACGGGCGAAATGCAAATCGTGCCTGGAGAAGTATCGGCCGTCGGCGCTTTACTGCCGCAGGGCTTTACCCGTCTGCTGCTGCCCGGTTATGTGAAGGCGGATAAGAATAAGGTGCTTCCTTTGTTCGGCTATACCGCGGTCGTTTGGAAGGACGGCGGGTTTTATGTAGCGGCCGAGGCGAGTGACGATCCTGAGCGTTGGAATCCCCGGAATTGTGACCCGGACGAGCTGGAACTGCAAGTGCAGCGCATTCTGGGGCAGTATAAAGATAACCGGCTTTATCAGCACTTATCCAATTGTGCGCTCGGATACGAATGTTTAACGGCTTCGAACACGTTCCTGAATCGTTGGGAAGGCGCTGTTCCGGTCTCTTTCTCCTGTAATGCCGGCTGTTTCGGCTGTATTTCCGAACAGCCTGAGGACAGCGGTTTTCCTGCGCCTCAGACACGAATGAACTTCAAGCCTACCGTCGAGGAAATCATACAGGTGATGCTGGAGCATCTTAAGACTCCGGAGAGCATCATCAGCTTCGGGCAAGGTTGCGAAGGCGAACCGTCGACCCAGGCCAAAATGATTATCGAAGCGATCCGGGAAGTCCGGCGCCAAACGAGTACGGGTTTTATTAACATCAATACGAATGCCGGCCTGACGGACCATATCCGCGGTATTGTCGACGCGGGCCTGGATTTGATGAGGGTCAGCACGATCAGTGCTCTGGACGATCATTATAATGCTTACTACAAGCCCCGCGGCTACACGCTGAAAAACGTGGAAAAATCGCTTCGTTATGCGGCGGATCACGGGGTCGTCACTTCGATTAACTATTTGATTTTCCCGGGTGTGACGGATCGTGAGGAAGAGATGGAAGCCATGATCGATTTCGTTCGCCGAACCGGTCTTAAGCTGATCCAATTGCGGAATTTGAACATCGATCCGGAAAGCTATTTGGAGCTTATCCCGAAGCCGCGCGGTGAGCGTTACGGGATGAAGCAGATGCTGGATATTTTTCGGGAGGAGCTTCCCGGCGTCGTGCTCGGCTCCTATACGCATATCCCGCAGGAACTGGCTGACATGCGTAAGAAACACTTGCAACACGGATAGCTCCATGGTATAATCCGATCATGTGTGCTAAAAGATAACTCTGATTCACATGGTGTTTCAGGGCAAAAGAGGTGAAAGAGTAATGAAAGAAGCTATTCATCCGACATACTATCAAACGACGGTTACTTGCGCATGCGGTAATACGTTTGAAACGGGATCCATCAAGCAAAACCTCCGTGTGGAGATTTGCTCCGCTTGCCATCCGTTCTTTACCGGTAAGCAGAAATTCGTGGATGCCGGCGGTCGCGTAGATAAATTCAAGAAGAAATACGGCATTTAATTTTTGTCAGATTCTATACAGCATGAACCGTGCCTCCTGTGGCTATTCTAAGATTACGTATCTTAGTGCTGCAGGAGGTGTTTTTTTATGAAGAAAAGAATCTTTTTCCTTGCCGCGGTATGGCTGCTGGCGGTTTCTGTTACGACGGCTTGCGGAGGAGCCGCCAATACTCGGCAGGAAGTGAGGACGCATAGCAAAGACGGTTTGCTGGGGATTACGGAAGTGAATCCTAACATGCCGTTAAGCAAGACCTACCGGACATACTCCGATGATGTTCGTGTGATGGAGGCTGCTATTAAAGAGCGGTTCCCGATGGTTACGAACACAACGATCACTCTTAATGGGCCTGTAGCCCATGTACTGCTCAATGTGCCTGCCGGAACAAGCGCGGAAGAAATTGCCCGGATCAAGCACGAGGCGCAGGCTGTTTTGGCCGCTGCCTCTCCGAGATACAATATAGATGCTGACGTTTCTGCCAAATAACTCCCTCCATGTTGATATTTTTGATGGGATCGACTATACTTATCTATGCCGTGCTAGACGGGGAGGTAGCGGTGCCCTGTAACCCGCAATCCGCTGTAGCGGGGTCGAACGCCTAATCGCGGTATTGCGATGTGAGGGTTGGGTTTTAAAGTCGGTGTTGAGAGTCGGGTCCTTCGCAATGGATGCCCGTGAACCCGGTCAGGTCCGGAAGGAAGCAGCCGTAAGCGGGATGGTTCATGTGCCGAAGGGTGGCCTAACTTGAGTCGATGATAAAAATTCCACTTGGATCGTAATATCAAGGTAGGTGCACGGTTTTTCTTTTCTTAATGTACAGTAAAATACAGTGAACAAAGGAAATACACCGTATGGGAAGCCTCTTAGGCTTATCCATTCGGTGTTTTTTTGCGTCGGCCGCTCATTATTTTCTCCCCGGAATGCTCGAGTAAGAAGTTTTCTTAAAAAAGGGGAGGAAAATGAAAAAAATAGGAGAATTGTATACTAAAGTTAACTGGGCCGGCAAGAACGTACAAACCATACGGCGTTGTGCGATGGGCTTTCGTAGAGAAAAACAGGGGGGAGAGAATTGCGTTGCAGCATGAATTAAATTTGCTCCAGCGATTTGCGGGTACGTTCTTAAAAGATGTCAATTTGGGAGTTATGCTGATCAATACGGATTTTGAGCTTATTGATATTAGCGACATGGCCTGTCGTGTACTCGGTTTAGACAGAGAACAGGTTCTCCAGTTGCCAATGGAACAGGTGTTTGCTGATTTGCCGGCAGAACACCAACTGGTGCAAAGAAGCATTTTGGATGGCATGGTCGTACGCAATCACGCTCTGTCATGGACTAATAACCAGGAAAGGTACGAGCTGCTTGTCGATTCGAATGTGTTAAGAGATGAGGAAAGCCGGGTCGTAGGGGCTTACATCATTTTTAAAGACGTTACGAATCTTCGTTCCCTGGAGGAACAGGTACAGCGAAGCGACCGCTTGGCCATGATCGGCCAGATAGCAGCGGGTACCGCGCATGAAATCCGGAATCCGCTAACTTCCATTAAAGGGTTCCTTCAGGTTATTCGAAAAACGCTTCAGGATCAGGGGTTGGAGAAGGAAAGCGGTTATACGGAAGTGATGCTGCAGGAAATCAACCGGATTAATGAACTGGTCAACGAATTTTTGCTGCTGAGTAAACCGAAGAACGTTACATACGATAAGGTCGATGTGTCTCAAGTGCTGCGTGACATTTTGCCGATCATCAACAATGAAGCGATTTTGCACCGGGTTGTTGTACAGTACGAAGCCATGTACGACCTTCCTCTGGTTGTCGCCGATCGTGAAATGCTCAAGCAGGTGTTTCTTAACATATGCAAGAACGGAATCGAAGCTATGGGAGATGGAGGTTTTTTAACGATAACGGAAAAGGCGGATGTGGAGGAACGGAAAGTCAATATCATTATCCATGATACGGGTCCCGGAATTCCGATGTATGTGGTGGATAAAATATTCGATCCGTTTTTTACAACGAAAGTGGAAGGAACGGGTCTGGGTTTATCCGTCTGCCAGCGCATCATCCATGATATAGGGGGGCATATCCGAGTTTCCTCCAAAGGCTTCGGAACCACGTTTACCGTGAGCATTCCTTTCCCGTAAGGCTATGAACTTCAAACCTGCTCTTAAGTGTAGTATAATGGACTGAATAAACGAACATTTGGAGAGGGCAAGATGGCACATATCGCCTTATACCGAACATGGAGGCCCCAATCCTTTAAGGATATGGTAGGCCAGAAGCATATTGTCCAAACCTTACAAAATTCGCTTCGCGAAGGACGTTTCAGTCACGCTTATTTATTCAGCGGTCCCCGTGGGACGGGCAAGACCAGTGCGGCCAAAATATTGGCTAAAGCCGTTAACTGCCAGAACGGTCCGGCAGTGGAGCCTTGCAATCAATGTGAGGCCTGCCTACGGATTACCGAAGGAGCCGTAATGGATGTCGTGGAAATTGATGCGGCTTCCAACCGCGGGGTCGAGGAAATACGCGACATTCGCGATAAGGTAAAATATGCGCCTACCGAGGTACGTCAAAAGGTGTACATCATTGACGAGGTGCATATGCTGACTACAGAGGCTTTCAATGCGCTGCTCAAGACATTGGAAGAACCGCCCGGCCATGTGATGTTTATTTTGGCAACGACGGAACCGCATCGTATTCCTGCAACGATTATATCCCGCTGTCAGCGGTTTGATTTCCGCCGCGTAGCGCTTGATGAACAAGTGGAGCGTCTTCGCGAGGTTTGTTCGAACGAACAAATAGAGATCGATGAGGACGCGTTGGCATTCATTGCCCGGCTCTCCGATGGAGGCATGCGCGATGCGCTCAGTTTGTTGGACCAGATCATCGCTTTTTCCGGACAGCGGGTAAGTTACGAGGACGTGCTTTCCATTACGGGGGGGATGGCGTCCGATCAATTCGAGAAGCTCGTTACCGCCATTCAGGACAAAGACTTCGGCGCTGCGCTGCGATTGATCGATGACTTTATGCAAGAAGGCAAAAGTGCGGACAAGTGTATGGAAAACTTGATTTACTACTTCCGTGACTTGCTGATGGTGAAGATGGTGCCGGGGTCAGGGGCGGTCACGGAACGCATCGTGGATGTGAAGAGGTTTTCCGAGGTGGCTCAGCGGTTTACAAGCGAAAGTCTGATTGCCATGATCGATACGCTTAACTATTATCAGACGGAAATGAAATATTCCGTGCAGCCTCAGACGCTGCTTGAAGTGGCCGTAATGAAGCTTTGTACTCAGGTTGGCGGTCCGGTCGCGGGTTCGGGTTCCGCTTCCGTTGTGCAGGCTGCGCCTGAACGGCAAGACGGTCTGGTTGTCCAGTTAATGGGCCGCATTCAGCGGTTGGAAGACCAGCTTGCCCAACTGATGAAACAGGGAATCGCTCCTGCCGGAGGCAGTCCTGCGCCAAGCGGCAGAGCGGGATTAGGCGGCACTGGCCGACAAGCCTCTGCGCCGGCTGTAGTGAAGAAAATCGAAAAGCTGGATGCTTTCCTGCAAGGGAGAGAAGATGCCGCTTTCCGAGGCGTGCTGCAGCAGTGGAGTCAAGTGCTCGGTCGGGTGAAGGAGCTCAAAATTACCGTGCACGCTTGGCTGGTAGACGGGGAGCCGGTTTCCATCCATGACGGCCGATTGTTAGTCGCATTCAAAAGCGCCATGCATCGGGAAACGACGGAAAAGCCTGCGAACAAACAATTGATCGAGCAGGTCATGAATGAAGTGCTCGGCCAGCCGTACCGGCTTGTCACGGTGATGATGAAGGACTGGAAAGCCGCATCCGATCAGGCTGGGGGTGCCGAAGCGCCGAAAGAGGAGCTGCAGCTCGTTGCAGAGGATGAACAATCCGGCGGCGGCAGGGAAGCATGGATTGATGAGGCCATACAATTGTTTGGCGAAGAATTGGTAAAAATAAAAGAAGACTAATATGTGAACGCGAGGAGTGTATTTCATAATGAACAATATGAACCAAATGATGAAGCAAGTGAAAAAAATGCAGGAGCAAATGCTGAAGGCCCAGGAAGAGCTGGCGAACAAAACGTTCGAGGGCACGGCCGGCGGCGGTGTGGTTAGCGTAACGGTCAACGGACATAAAAAGGTAACTTCCGTTGTGATCAAGCCGGAAGCTGTGGACCCGGACGATGTTGAAATGCTGCAGGATTTGGTGCTTGCCGCTACGAATGACGCCATGCTGAAAGCGGAAGAATCGGCCGGTAAAGAAATGTCCAAACTAACCGGCGGTCTTAACATTCCGGGATTATTCTAAACGGAGACCGGATCATCATTAGCCGCGCGAGGCTAAAGAGGCCTCTAAGTTTAACGTGTGAGGAGCTAATCGCTTGTTTTATCCCGAACCATTAGCCAAGCTGATCGATTCGTTCTCCCGGCTTCCGGGCGTCGGACCCAAGACGGCGGGGCGCCTGGCGTTTCATGTGCTGCGAATGAAGGAAGACGATGTCATCGATTTTGCCAAAGCACTCGTAAATGTCAAAAGGAATCTGCACTATTGTTCGGTCTGCTGTAATATTACCGACACGGATCCGTGCCGTATTTGTCAGGACAAGAGCCGCGACGCCTCAACGATTTGCGTGGTGCAGGAGCCCAAAGATTTGGTAGCCATGGAGCGGACGAAAGAGTACAACGGGTATTATCATGTTCTTCATGGAGCGATTTCGCCTATGGAAGGCATCGGGCCTGACGAGATCCGGATTGCCGATTTATTGAAACGCTTAAGCGATGAGCGTGTTCAGGAGCTTATTCTGGCCACGAATCCGAATATTGAAGGTGAAGCAACCGCAATGTACTTGTCTCGGCTGGTCCGTTCCTTTGGGCTGAAAGTGACACGAATTGCACACGGTCTGCCGGTCGGCGGGGATTTGGAGTATGCCGACGAAGTCACATTAACCAAAGCGCTTGAAGGGCGCAGGGAATTACTATGAAATAGATTGTTTCTCCAAGAGGTCCTGCCCGGGTTACGGCTGATTGAGCCGCGTTGCCGGGGAGGGCTTTTTTTGGTTCTATTCGGGTTCTGTTCTTTATATGTATGTAATGTATGGGACGAACCTGGAGAAACCAAGGAGGCGGAGATATGAAGCAGTGGATATTGAAACTGTGGAAAAGAAAGGAGAGGAAAAGAGAAGACGCGATACAAAACGATAGGCTTTTGCTTGTACAGGAAATACGCAAAGCGCATCTGGAATGGGAAACGGCGCAGAAGCGGTTTGATTACGTTATAGAAAAGGAACAGATCGATTACGCCGTGTTTGCTTTGGAGACTGCCGAAAAAAGGTTTGAGATGCTGATCAGGCAAGCCAAAAATATGAGAATCTCACCGAATGAAGTATGGTCCAGCTTTGTATTGGAGGAGTCTTCATGAAGCCTTATATATTGTGGGGGGTTTTTCTCCTGTCCGGCGGGTTGCTTGGTTTCTTATTGATGAGAAATCGGTTTGCTTTTCAGTGGCTGGGCAAAATATGCCTGCATCTTGCTTTTGCTTGCATCATGTTGTATATTGTTAATCTGTTCAGTTCGTATACCCACCTGGAACTTCCGCTTAATACGGTAACTGTGGGTATGGTCAGCATTCTTGGGCTTCCGGGACTGGCTGTTCTTGCCGCTTTGAAGCTGTGGGTATTGTGAGACAGACGGAAATAATATTCCGCAAAAAAAAAGCTTGCATTGAATTGGGCCGATATGATATATTAATCAAGTCGCCGCTAAATAGGTGACAACAAACGACAAAAGATTTCAATCGATTTTGTCGAAAGAAATTGCCCTTTGAAAACTGAACAACGAGTGAGTGTAAAGATAGAGAATCGAGAGATTCTCGCCAGTAGTAGATGTATGAGCTAATCAGATTTTCTTTGATGGAGAGTTTGATCCTGGCTCAGGACGAACGCTGGCGGCGTGCCTAATACATGCAAGTCGAGCGCTAGGGGTGCTCCCTTAGGGGAGACCTCCTGGAGCGGCGGACGGGTGAGTAACACGTAGGCAAC
>NZ_JALJRM010000080.1:0-786 GCF_024519685.1 Paenibacillus sp. Pae15
TTGCCATTTCTTCGATTTCTCTTTGTGGTAGGTGCTGTATTTGACAATGGCCTGAACTTCTTCTTGCTCCAAATAGGCGTAGTTTTCTTCTCCGCCATACCCTGCATCGGCAATGACTGTATCCGGCAGTTTGCCTAGAGCCGCTTTCACTTTCTCCAGATGCGGTTTCAAGCAACGTGTATCCGTTGGACGCTGATGCAGACTGTAACCGACAATAAATTGGTTTTCCGTTCCGATCAGTACGTTGTATCCGGGCTTCAATTACCCATTTCGCATGTGATCCTCCTTCATTCGCATGAACGTTGCGTCCAGATCGGTTTTGCTGCAGCTGTTCCGTTATCCCAGCACTTCCTGATGTCGTTCATACTTTTGTAGCCGGGGCAGCAGGTCCTTCCGCAGCATCCGTACCGCTTTTTTTTAGCGGCTTGTCTTTAGGCTTGTGCTGCAGCTTCTCTTCCAGCTTCTGAACCGCCTTTTCCAGCTTTTCACTTGTGAGGCTGGCAGCTTCGCCGAGCTCCGACAAATCCCGGCCTTGCTCTTCCTGTTCTTCCTGTTGCTCTGCCGCCTCGATGCTCGCAAACAGTGTCTTCACTTTTTCCTGCAGCTTGGCCTTGTGCTTTACCACTGCCTTTCCCCATACAAACGTATACTTATTGGCATTGGCTTCGATCTTGGTTCCGTCAACGAAATAGTGCTCCAGCTTGACGTACTTCTCCTCGACGAGAAAACCTAAAATGGCTGTAAAAACCGTTTCGAGGACATCTTTCATCCGCTCGGAGCGGAAGC
>NZ_JALJRM010000081.1:0-778 GCF_024519685.1 Paenibacillus sp. Pae15
CCAACGTATCCTTATGTGCTGAATCGGACCATCACCGTCCACAGCTCTACAGACCGGCAAACGACACGCAGCGTGAACGTAACCATCTACGGCCCGTCCATTGTCGCCATCATAGAGGTGAACCGATCCCTTCTGGGCCAGCCGCATAGCGAACCGGTCGTATTAAGCAGCGTAGCCAGTGTAAGATTTCGCTAATCCGTATCAATTGGATATAATTACCTGTAAAAAAACGGATTACAAGCTACAATATACCTATGACCGGAGGCGGCTTGAGGGAGAAAAGTCCTGTATTCCCGGGGGGTTGACGAGGCGCCGAGGAACCGGAAATCAGGGGCAGCAACAGCATGCCCTGTACAAGGAAAAGGGGAAAAATAATGAAGAGACTAAGAACAACATTCACGGCCGCACTCATTGCGGCTGCTTTATTGGGGACTTCAAATGCTTTTATCCCAACGGCTAAAGCGAGTTTTAATGATGTAGCAGGCCATTGGGCCGAAGCTGCTATTAACGCGGCAGTCACAAGCGATTACGTCGACGGCTACGAGGACGGCAGCTTTAAACCTGAGCAAAATGTAAGCCGCGCCGAGTTTATTAAATTAGTCGTTACAGCCATGAAGCTGACTGTTCCTCAAGCAAAGGATGGGGAAGATTGGTACACGCCCTATGTCACGGCCGCAAAAGAAAAAAATATACATCGAGCGGAAGATTTTACAAGCGGCGATCTAAACACTCAAATATCCAGGCTTGAAATGTCGCTTATATCCTTGCGTGCAACACG
>NZ_JALJRM010000082.1:0-728 GCF_024519685.1 Paenibacillus sp. Pae15
CTGGAAGTGCTGAGAGAAGAGCAGACGGTGAATGAGATCGCAGGGAAGTACGAACTCAGCCCAGTCATGTTGAGCCGGTGGAAGGCAGAGTTTCTGGAGCGAGCCTCCATGGTGTTCGGCCGGGAAACAAAAGGAAGCCGAGAAGATCAAAAGGAACTATGAGGACAAGCAAGAGCAACTGGAGAAACTGGTCGGCCAACTGACGCTAGAAGTCAATTGGCTCAAAAAAAATCTGGTCTCTAAGACATCGACAAGAGATCGGCAAGCCATGGTGGAACGGGATAACCGGGAGATCAGCATCAAGCGCCAAGCAGAGTTGCTGGGGATCCATCGTACGAACGTGTATCGGCAGCGGGATGTGCGGCAGGAAGCGCCGGAGAACGTACAACTGATGCATGAGATCGACAAGTTGTACACGAAGCATCCGTATTTCGGCTATCGGCGGATGACAAGCAAATTGCGGGAACAGGGATGGGCCGTGAACCGCAAACGCATCCAGCGGCTGATGCGCCTGATGGGAATTGAAGTGATCTATCCGGGACCGAACTTAAGCAAACGATATCATGCCCAGTATATTCGGCCCTACCTTCTGCGCGGCTTGGCCATTGATCGTCCGAACCAGGTCTGGGGAATTGATATTACGTATTTGCGGATGGGCAAAGGCTTTATGTATCTCTTTGTGATTATCGACTGGTACAGCCGCAAAATCATCGATTACGAGCTCTCCA
>NZ_JALJRM010000083.1:0-721 GCF_024519685.1 Paenibacillus sp. Pae15
AGTGTTATGGTTGCGCCGGAGATCGATCCGAAGCGCGCGACGTTGCTCGTAATGGATATGCAGCCCGTATGCACCGATCCCGATGGTGCGCTGGCCATTCCCAGCGTGGGGGGCGCCCCGAGCGGAAAGGACACGGTCGAACCGGTCGAGCGGGTCGTCAAGCGGTTCCGTGAAGAAGGCAGTCCGGTCATCTGGTCTCAGTGGGGCCTGAGTCCTGAGGGTCTGGATAAGGGCATCTGCGCTTTGAAATGGCCGGCCTTGAATCCGGGCACGCCGGAGTCGGCCGCAAGCTGGGGGAACCCTCAGACAGACCATTTTGCAGGCGAGCTGGAACCCCGGGAAGGCGAACCGGTCTTGCGGAGAAGCCGCTTCAGCGTCTTCGTGGGCACGCAGCTTGAAGAATACCTGCGGGAGCTGGGAACGGAGTTTCTGGTGATCGCCGGGATCACCTCGGCGAACTGCGTCCACGCCACTACGATCGACGCATGGAACAGAACTTACAAGGTTATCGTGCTGGCAGACTGCACGACCGCGGTCCCTAGTCCCCATACGCACGATGTGCCTCTGGGGTACGGGCAGCACTGGGAAGCGCTGCGGAATATCCAAATGAACTACGGCGACGTGATCACAAGCGGGGAGCTCTTCGAAAGGCTGGAAGCTGCCAAGAAGCCCGGCAAATACCAGAGAGCGTAATGCTCACCCGGACGGGGAACGGCAACGG
>NZ_JALJRM010000084.1:0-676 GCF_024519685.1 Paenibacillus sp. Pae15
ACCTAGGCATGACGGAGTCAAAGTCCGTTGCCTTACCGCTTGGCTAATCCCCAATGCTGATAAGATAATGGGGCGATCGAAGGGAATTGAACCCTCGAATGTCGGAGCCACAATCCGATGCGTTAGCCACTTCGCCACGACCGCCATAATCATTAAACCAGGCGAATGGGTAATGGTGCCGTCGAGAGGAGTCGAACCTCCGACCTACGCATTACGAGTGCGTTGCTCTGCCTCTGAGCTACGACGGCATAGTCTTTAAATTAAAAACGTCGGACAATCGGATAATCATCTCCGTATTATTCCGATGTTTAAATTGTGCTTCATTTAGTTGAAAATCATGGCGGAGCCGACGGGATTCGAACCCGCGGTCTCCTGCGTGACAGGCAGGCATGTTAGGCCTCTACACCACGGCTCCACATATTTTTCGAATGCTTGGCTTCGAAATTGGTTGCGGGGGCAGGATTTGAACCTGCGGCCTTCGGGTTATGAGCCCGACGAGCTACCGGGCTGCTCCACCCCGCGTCAGTATAAGTAATCTATGGTGGAGGCTGACGGGATCGAACCGCCGACCCTCTGCTTGTAAGGCAGATGCTCTCCCAGCTGAGCTAAGCCTCCATGGGATGACCCGTAGGGGATTCGAACCCCTGTTACCTCCGTGAAAGGGAGGTGTCTTAAC
>NZ_JALJRM010000085.1:0-656 GCF_024519685.1 Paenibacillus sp. Pae15
GTTAAGACACCTCCCTTTCACGGAGGTAACAGGGGTTCGAATCCCCTACGGGTCACCACTTGCTTTACTTTCCCGTGGAGGCTTAGCTCAGCTGGGAGAGCATCTGCCTTACAAGCAGAGGGTCGGCGGTTCGATCCCGTCAGCCTCCACCATAGATTACTTATACTGACGCGGGGTGGAGCAGCCCGGTAGCTCGTCGGGCTCATAACCCGAAGGCCGCAGGTTCAAATCCTGCCCCCGCAACCAATTTCGAAGCAAAGCATTCGAAAAAATATGTGGAGCCGTGGTGTAGAGGCCTAACATGCCTGCCTGTCACGCAGGAGACCGCGGGTTCGAATCCCGTCGGCTCCGCCATGAAATTTACATCCTGTATGGGATGAGAACCCATTGAGTGGTTTACAAGAAGTATAAAATGTATTATAATTATGGCTCGGTAGCTCAGTCGGTAGAGCAGAGGACTGAAAATCCTCGTGTCGGCGGTTCGATTCCGTCCCGAGCCACCATCAATTTGCCGTTGTAGCTCAATTGGTAGAGCAACTGACTTGTAATCAGTAGGTTGGGGGTTCAAGTCCTCTCGACGGCACCAGCAACAACTTTATATGGAGGCTTAGCGAAGTGGCCAAACGCAGCAGACTGTAAATCTGTTCTCTGACGAG
>NZ_JALJRM010000086.1:0-648 GCF_024519685.1 Paenibacillus sp. Pae15
ATCAAAAAAGCTGTTTGACAACGTATAAACACCGATAAAGCAAAGAGCGGCGATCAAAGGAATCAGGTACGGCTGCGCTTTCTTTATAAGAATAGCAAAAGCAGGTACGAAAGCTGTGTTTAAAATGAATAACAATACGTTCGCAAACACTAAACCCGCAATGACTGCCCAAACAAGATCTCCTGATTTTTGAAGCATTAACGGTCCCGGTTGTAAACCGAACATGACCAATGCGCCTAACAAAACAGCGGTTGTACCCGAACCCGGAATTCCCAAGCTGAACAGCGGGATTAGCGCCCCCCCAACGGAAGCATTATTTGCGGATTCCGGAGCACTTACGCCTTGTTCAGCACCTTTTCCAAATTCTTCAGGAGTTTTGGACAATTTCTTTTCTAAATTATAGCTTAAAAACGTCGCAATCGTAGCGCCGGCGCCAGGTAAAATCCCGACCAGAAATCCTATGATAGAGCCTCTTGCGATACTCCATTTGTTCCTTAATATTTGCTTCACGGTCGGAAACAGTTCTCTAAAAGGAATCTTCCCTTCATATTCTTCCGATTTCTTTGTCTTCTCCTCAATCAAAATCAACACCTCCGAGAGACCGAAAACACCGACCGCCACAACAACAAAGTCGATACCGTCCATAAG
>NZ_JALJRM010000087.1:0-636 GCF_024519685.1 Paenibacillus sp. Pae15
TACGGCGACTTGATCCTGACCCATGAATTTGCATCCTATGTACGCCAGCGCGGCTTCCACGTTCGCATGTGCCGGAAACAGGATCCCGAAAGCAAGGGGCGTGTGGAGAATGTCGTGAAATATGTGAAACAAAACTTTGCCCGCCATCGGATGTTTGTCAGTGTAGATAAGCTCAATGAGGAATGTTTGTCCTGGCTGGATCGGACCGGCAACGCCCTGGTTCACCATACGACGAAAAAAATACCGGCCGAAGTGTTTGCCATCGAAAAGCAACATCCTTCGCCCGGTCCTAGAAAAAATAAAATCTCCTAAAATGAGTATAACAAGGACCGTGCGAAAGGACAATACCATCTGGTATGAAGGCAACCGGTACTCGGTTCCGCTTGGCACATATGACGGCACTGCCAAAGAGGTCGGTGTACAAGCATGTGAAACCAGACTGCGGATCTATGATTTGGATACTAGAGAGTATCTGGCCGAACATGAACGTTCCTTTCTGAAAGGGCAACTCATTCAAAACACCAATCACCGACGAGACCGAACCAAAGGTATCCGTGCTTATTTGGAAAGCGTGACAAGGCAGTTCTCCGACACGCAGCTGGCTGCCGCCTACTTGGAAGCCATCTGCCAAAGGCA
>NZ_JALJRM010000088.1:0-556 GCF_024519685.1 Paenibacillus sp. Pae15
CTCGTCAGAGAACAGATTTACAGTCTGCTGCGTTTGGCCACTTCGCTAAGCCTCCGGATTAAAAGCCTATGGTGGCTCGGGACGGAATCGAACCGCCGACACGAGGATTTTCAGTCCTCTGCTCTACCGACTGAGCTACCGAGCCTTATGTACTATAGCTTGTCATCTATAGATCAGGTCTAATCTTTGTAAATCATGGCGGAGCCGACGGGATACTCTCGTTTCACTCGAGACTGCGATGCAGTGCTAACGAGGTTAAAGCTCCGACGAACCCTAATGGGTTCTCATCCCTTACAGGATGTATATCATGGCGGAGCCGACGGGATTCGAACCCGCGGTCTCCTGCGTGACAGGCAGGCATGTTAGGCCTCTACACCACGGCTCCGCATCAGGATACTGGTGCCGCCGAGAGGACTTGAACCCCCAACCTACTGATTACAAGTCAGTTGCTCTACCAATTGAGCTACAGCGGCATATGATGGTGGAGGCTGACGGGATCGAACCGCCGACCCTCTGCTTGTAAGGCAGATGCTCTCCCAGCTGAGCTAAGCCTCCA
>NZ_JALJRM010000089.1:0-551 GCF_024519685.1 Paenibacillus sp. Pae15
GAGCGCAACCCTTGAGCTTAGTTGCCAGCATTAAGTTGGGCACTCTAAGTTGACTGCCGGTGACAAACCGGAGGAAGGTGGGGATGACGTCAAATCATCATGCCCCTTATGACCTGGGCTACACACGTACTACAATGGCCGGTACAACGGGAAGCGAAGGAGCGATCCGGAGCGAATCCTTATAAGCCGGTCTCAGTTCGGATTGCAGGCTGCAACTCGCCTGCATGAAGTCGGAATTGCTAGTAATCGCGGATCAGCATGCCGCGGTGAATACGTTCCCGGGTCTTGTACACACCGCCCGTCACACCACGAGAGTTTACAACACCCGAAGTCGGTGGGGTAACCGCAAGGAGCCAGCCGCCGAAGGTGGGGTAGATGATTGGGGTGAAGTCGTAACAAGGTAGCCGTATCGGAAGGTGCGGCTGGATCACCTCCTTTCTATGGAGTCCATGCTGACGGTAGGTCAGCGGACAAATCTGCAACGTAAGTTGCAACGGCACTCACTCGTGTTCAGTTTTGAAAGGTGCAATGCCTTTCGATCGTTTGGTGAT